>JAMNZY010000080.1 GCA_023622055.1 Bacillota bacterium | reverse complement strand
TGGACTTTATCTCACTCTCCCGTTTACGACTTTGTTTCAATGGACAATGTTGCCCAGACTGTTTGGATAATAGATGATGGCGAAACCATAGAGGAAATAGTGAACTTATTTGCAGAAGTTGATGCTCTGTATATTGCCGATGGCCATCACAGGGCAGCTGCAGCCGTAAAGGTGGGCTTGGAAAAAAGACGAGAAAATCCCAACTATACTGGGTAT
Source organism: Bacillota bacterium (assembly GCA_023622055.1). Lineage (GTDB taxonomy): Bacteria > Bacillota > Thermosediminibacteria > Thermosediminibacterales > Tepidanaerobacteraceae > DTU063. The sequence goes on along the minus strand of JAMNZY010000080.1, from coordinate 9,608 downwards.
GAGGAATTTAACTATTTCCTATCGGTTATCTTTCCTGACACACAGCTGACAATACTGGCGTACAACAGAGTAATAAAAGATTTAAATGGTTTAAGTAAAGAGGAGCTCCTGGATAAAATAAAACAAAACTTTGAAATAGTTTTTGAAGGTAGAGAAGCTTTTGTGCCTGAAGAAAAACACAATTTTGGCATGTATATAGATGGAAAATGGTATGGGTTAAAAGTCAAACCCGGCAGTTTTGATGAAAAAGATCCAGTGGAAAATTTAGATGTTTCCATATTGCACAATTTGATAATATCGCCCATTTTTGGAATTACCAATCCCAGAACTGATGACAGAATTGATTTTGTAGGTGGAGTAAAAGGCGTGGAAGAATTAGAACGCAGAGTAGATAGTGGTGAAATGAGTGTGGCTTTTTCCCTATTTCCCACTCCCATAGAAGACCTTATGGCTATTTCAGATGCAGGGTGCATAATGCCGCCGAAATCCACTTGGTTTGAACCAAAATTACAAAGCGGCATATTCATTCACTCAATGAATATCAAATAAATTGCTATTTTACAGGGGGACTTATCAATGGGTTTCCCATGTGTCACTATTGATTTGAAAAAAATAGAGCATAATACGAAACAGTTAGTGAAATGGTGCAGCGATAGGCAAATTGAAGTTATGGCAGTGACAAAGGGAATTTGCGGCCTAGAAAAGGTTGCCAGGACCTTTATTAAAGGCGGTGCCAAAAAATTAGGGGATTCCAGAATCGAAAATATAATTGCTCTAAAGCAAGCGGGTATACCGGTGCCTATATATTTGCTGAGAATACCCATGTTGTCAGAAGTAGAGGATGTAGTTCGGTGGGCTGACGGAAGTCTTAATTCAGAAGTTGAAGTCATCAAGGCTTTGTCAGCAGCAGCCAAGGATTTTGACAAAGAACACAAAGTGATTTTAATGGTAGATTTGGGCGACTTGCGGGAAGGGGTACTGCCGGAAAATGTCCTGGATACAATAAGTGAAATAATAAATCTACCGAATATAGATTTTGAAGGAATTGGAACCAATTTAGGCTGTTATGGTGCTGTTAAGGCCAGTTATGATAATATGAAATCGCTGGTGAATTTGGCTAAACAGATTGAAAAAACTTTTGGTATCAAAGTAAAAACTGTATCTGGAGGAAATTCATCTACATTAATGCTTTTAAAAGAAGGAGGCCTTCCTAAGGGTATAACACAATTCCGCTTAGGGGAAGGAATTCTCCTAGGCAATGATCCCAGCACATCAAAGCCATTGCCGGATACATATCAGGATGCTATAGTGCTAAAAACAGAAGTTATAGAGGTAAAAATCAAACCTTCATACCCCATTGGCGAAATTGGCTTAGATGCATTTGGAAATAAACCTGTTTTCGAGGATAAAGGCCCAATGAGAAGGGCAATTGTAGCATTAGGTAAACAAGATTGCCGAATAGAAGGTCTTATACCTGTAGATAAGTCCATAGATATTCTCGGTGCCAGCAGTGATCACTTGTTGTTAGATGTAACAAAGAGCAATAATATCAAGGTGGGCTCAATTATTGAATTCAACTTATCATATGGTGCACTAATCAGCCTAATGGCTTCAAAATATGTAAAAAAATATATTATATAAAACATAAAAAAGAGAGGTAGTTATTATTTCTACCTCTCTTTTTTGTCTTAGACTACCGCCGGCTACCAATTCAATTTGTCAGCTTAAACTCGCCTCGTACAATCAATCGCTTTATTACTTTTGAAATATAAGGGATTACATAATAGTCGAGGCCGAAAGAGCGACCCGCTCCTGCCAGCATTGCAATAGATACTACCAAGAACCACATATCACCGGAGCCTGAGATTATAAAGTTCAAATTCATAAAGATTGACCCAAGGGCTGCCAATACTGTGAACAAGCCTAAGATGAAACATATACCAAGGGCTATTTCACCAAGGGTAATCATCACTTGGAACAAAAGTGCGTTCGGGTAGACTACACTTTCCACAAATTGGGCATACCATTCTGGAGTATTTGGTCCTATAGGTGCTGTAGATGCTCCGGCCACTAATTTATCACCTGCTGAAAGCCACCCGCTGTTGACTTTATCTATGCCAGACATTAACCATTTGTAGCCTAAGTAAATCCTTAAGAAAGCCAGCCATGCGGCACTTGTGCTTACTCCAATATGTTTTATAACTGTTGGTTTATTTCTAGTCTTGCGGAAGAACTGACGGTCAATGTAATCGAAAATAAATCCAAATCCACTTATGCCGAATAGATAATGTATGTCTGCCAGGTATTTGGCAGTAGAAGCCAGGAAACCTTTAAGCTTGAATCCCATAACTTCTGCAATGCAGTATTCTGATCCTATGGAAACCATGTTTCCATGCAGGTTTAGCTTTAAAGGTTTTTTAGGTTTGTTATTTATTTCCGCTGCTATGTTGTAGGCGGCACATTTTGCCGATTGAATTGCAGATTCCACCAGGCAAGGCATAACCTCTCCGGATTTGTCTTTATAGTAACAATTATCTCCAATGGCATAGATTCCTGGTTCGCTAGTTTCCATAAATTCGTTGACAACAACTTTATTGCGCTTTCCAGTTTCTAGGCCGCTATCAGCCACCAAAGAGTTTGCCTGGACGCCACCTGTCCAAATTAGTGTTTTTGTACTTATGGTTTCGCCTGATTCAAGAGTAATGGAGTTTGATGTGACGTTAACAATACATGCATTTGTAAGTATTTGAACTCCTTTTTTCTTTAGATAATTTGTAGCATTTTCAATTAAGTTGTCAGACATAGTGGACAGAATCGTTGGCAGTGCCTCTACAACCATTAGGGACACTTCACTGGGCTTTATATTGTAATCGATGCAAAGGTCTTCAACCCATTCCACTAATTCGCCTATCATTTCAACCCCAGTATAACCGCCGCCGCCTACCACAAAGGTTAGATATTCCTTTCTCTTGTCAGGATCTTCTTCCGTGCTGGCCATTTCAAACATGTTTACTATATGTTCTCTTATCTTTATGGCATCTTCGTGGGACCATAATGTGAAAGCGTTCTCTTTCATTCCCGGGATGTCAAAAAATGCCGGTTCGCTTCCACATGCCAGAATAAGATAATCAAAGCTGTATTCGTTGTCGACACCGTAAAGTTTGCGATTTTTCACATCGATTTTATTTATTTCATCAACCACAAGTTTGACTCTGGTCTGATCCAAGGCTGCTTCCAGTGAATACAATATTCCGTCCTCAGGGATTCTGTTTCCTGCAATTTCGTGCAATTGTGTTAAATAAACCTGGTTAGGAGTTTTGTTAATAAGGGTGATTTCTACGTTTCTATTTTTTCGCAAATATTTATCAAGGGATTGAGCCGCAGTAAGACCTCCGAAGCCACCTCCCAATACCACAATCTTTTTTTTCATTTCCATTTTGCATCCTCCCTGTAATTAATACTTGTCAGCACCTTCACAAGATGGTGCACAAATTATTTTTTGTAAAATGACAAAAAACGTTTACACATTTGTTCATATTCTTCTACAATGATTTTACACTATATTATATTCTATGAAAAGATGTAAATTCCTGCTCCTTTATAATTAAAATAAATAAAAATTTGGAAAAAAACAAGTGATCTATATCACATTTTGTATAAAAAAATTTACAAATTAATAATTTAAGAAGGAGTTTTTATTTTATTTGCAGAAATTAATTAGTAAACAAAAGGTAAGCAGTGATAATTGCTTGATGAAATCAAAGGAGGGGTTTGCGACGCAGTTAGACAAAAAATGGTTTAGGCTTTTTGTTGCAGCTGCTTTTATTATCATAACCGCAACGGCCTGTATTGGTTCTAGTGAAGAAAAACCTGTGACAAAAACCAATTTTATGCTGGACACATTAATATCTATACAAGCTTTTGGCCCCAATGCTTCAGGCGCTATAGATAAAGCCTTTGAGCGGATTGCCGATATTGAAAAAAAGATGACATCAAAAGCAGAATTTAGTGAGGTAATAAGTATCAATAATATGGCTGGTAATGACTTTTCCCAGGTCAGTCCAGATACCTTTTTCGTCATAAAAAAGGGCCTTTATTACTCGCGTCTTACAGAAGGAAAATTCGATATTACAGTAGGCCCTTTGGTAAATTTGTGGGGCATAGGCACTGAAGAGGCTCGTGTGCCTGCAGAGGATGAAATAAAAGAAATTCTACCTTTGGTTGATTACAGGCAAGTGGAAGTTAATGAGCAAGACAATAGTGTATTTCTAAAAAAGCACAATATGTCTATAGATTTAGGGGGGATAGCAAAGGGATATGCAGCTGATGAAGCAGCAAGAGTATTAAGAGAACATGGAGTAAAACAGGGCACTGTCAATTTAGGGGGAAATATCATAACAATTGGGACAAAACCTAATGGCCAATTGTGGAAAATTGGCATACAAAATCCTTTTTTTAAAACCCGAGGAAATATAATGAGCACTGTGGAAGTTGCAGATAAAACTTTAGTAACTTCAGGACCTTATGAAAGATATTTAGAAAAGGATGGCAAAATTTATCATCATATACTAGATACAAAATCAGGTTTTCCCATAGAAAATGATTTGATGAGCGTTACAATTATATCGGAGAGCTCTATTGATGCAGACGCTTTATCTACTGCCGTATTTGCTATGGGGCTAAAGGAAGGAAGGGACTTTATAGAGAGCACGGAAGAAGTGGATGCTATATTTATAACCAAAGATTATAAAGTGTATATAACATCAGGAGTAGAAAACTACAATTTTACGATTGTGGATGAACAATTTCAGTTAGAAGATTAAAATATAATGGTTGTTAAATTTTTAACAAAGATTTTGATAATAATATAACATTGTGACTAATTTCACTTTTTCTATTGTAAAACGGATATTATTGTGCTAGAATTACTACGAAGGAGTGAACTAAAAACATGTTTAAGAAATTTAAAATTCCAGATGCGACTATCGGCAGGTTGTCAATGTATTCAAGGTATCTATCGGAAGCAGATGAGAAAGGGATAACTACAGTTTCTTCACAGGATATTGCCCAGGCTACCGGTGTCACTCCTGCCCAAGTTCGCAAGGATTTAGCTTATTTTGGCGAATTTGGTACAAGAGGCGTGGGATATAACTCAAGAGAGCTGTATACTTATATAATGAAGATTTTGGGCCTTGACAAACGATGGTCTATTGCCATTGTCGGCGCTGGAAATTTAGGAAGAGCACTGTCTAAATACAAGGGTTTTCAGCAAAGAGGTTTTGACATAGTCTGCATCTTTGACAACGATCCAAAGAAAATAGGCAAAAAATTGGCTAATATAAACATTTACCCACTTGACCAACTAGAAGAGAAAGTCAAGGAACTAAAGATTGATTTGGGAATAATAGCAGTTCCTGCATCAGCAGCTCAAGAGGTGGCAGATATGCTTGTGGGTGCAGGAATAAGAGGAATAATAAACTTTGCACCTATAAATGTTACCGTAAAAGAAAACATAATTCTAAGAAGAGTTGATTTAGCTGCTCAGTTGGAATACTTGACTTACTATCTGGAGGAAACTCGATGAAATTATCGAAGATAAAAGAACTCCTCAAGGCGGAAGTGCTGTGGGGAGATGAGTTTTTGGACATTGACGTTTCCAATGCATGTGGAGCAGACTTAATGAGTGATATTTTGGCTGACAACAAAATCAATGCCATACTCCTTACCGGTTTGACCCACAGGCAAATTATTCAGACTACTGTTATGGGGGATTTTGCTGCTATTGTTTTTGTGCGGGGCAAGATTCCTTCCAAGGATGTTATTGAACTTGCAAAGGAACAAAAGGTACCATTGCTTACAACTGAATATCCCCTGTATGAATCTTGTGGGATCTTATATGAGGCAGGTCTAGGTCATAGTCAAGCCAAAAATCATGTCTTAGGTACTGTCTCCAGTGATGACAGTGAATCACCTCAAGCTATGAGGCTCACCTATGATGTTTTTGGCAATGATTTTAACAGTGCCGGTAAAGCTGCTGAACAGGCAAAGAGAGTGTTAAAGCAAATAGGCATAGATTCAAGCATAATACGAAAAGTTTCCATTGCCGCCTATGAAGCAGAAATGAATATCGTGATACATGCATATAAGGGTCAATTGATTTTTAGCATTACTCCAAAATATATTGAATTAATAGCGAAGGATGAAGGGCCTGGAATTCCAAATATAGAAAAAGCCATGGAAGAAGGTTATTCTACTGCTCCTGATAAAATAAGGGAATTGGGCTTTGGAGCCGGCATGGGATTGCCAAACATGAAGAAGTTTTCTGATATTTTTGAAATAGATTCTGTGGTTGGAAAAGGCACACAAGTGAGAATGGTTATAAACCTTTAGCATCGGTGAAAGCTGGTGAAACTCTTGCCCCAATTTTACCATTCGGTAACTCTTGATGTAGAAAAGTGTAAGGGCTGTACAAACTGTATAAAAGGCTGCCCTACTGAGGCTATAAGACAGCATGGAAAAATTAAAAGATTTCAAATTTACAGTTGCTCTTCCGGCACCTAGTCTCTTTGGCCAGTTTAAAGAAGGCACCTCAGTAAAAAATATCATATATGCCCTTAAGAAACTTGGCTTTGACGAAGTCTATCAGGTGCCATTAGCAGCAGAGGAAGTATCCATTGCCATACGTGAATATATCAATAGAAATAGAGAAATACGACCTCTTATCTCCTCATCTTGTCCTGCAGTGGTCCGTCTTATACAAGTGCGCTTTCCTGAGTTAATAGGCAATATTATACCTATTCAAGCGCCAATGGAAATTGGTGCAAAGCGGGCTAAAGAGACTTTAATAAAAAAGTTGGGCTATAGTTCAGAAGAAATTGGAGTTTTTTTTATTAGCCCATGTCCTGCTAAAGCTACATCAATTAAACAACCTATTGGTGCAAAGAAATCTTATGTAGATGGAGTCATATCTATCTCCAGTATTTTTAGTGAGATAGTTAAAAATTTAGATGGAGAAGAGTTTCAATCTATTTTCGAAGATGCTTCAGGGATTGGAATAGGCTGGGGCAGGTCAGGAGGAGAAAACATTGCCATAGGTGGCGATAACTACCTAGCCGTTGATGGAATTCAAAATTGTATAGAAGTGCTGGAAGAAGTTGAAATGAATAAGCTTTCAGATATAGATTATATTGAGTGCCAAGCTTGCATTGGCGGATGCATAGGGGGAGCTCTTACTGTAGAAAACCACTATGTGGCCAGGGTTAAGTTAAGGAGACTGTCTGAAAAGATGGGTTTTCAGAGCGAGTTGAATACAGAATCTATAATAAAACAGTTTAATGAAGGATACTATTATTTAGATGAAAAAATTCTTCCTAAGTCTGCGTTTAAGCTGGATGATAACTTGGTTGAAGCAATCCGAAAAATGGAACTAATAGAGAAAACTGTCAAAGATTTACCTGGCCTTGATTGTGGAAGTTGCGGTTCGCCTAACTGCAGGGCCCTTGCCGAAGACATTGTAAAAGGTCAAGCCAATGAAACCGACTGCATATTTAAACTAAGGGACAAGGTCAAACATTTGGCTGCAGAGATGTTTGATTTGGCAAAAAAAATGCCTCCAACTTTGGACTCTAAGGAGTGGGGAGGTGATAATGGGTGAAACTAGAGGAAATTCAAGCTCCACTCAACTTGAAATTAGTTACAAAGAATACAAATACCGATAGGGAAATTCGAGGAGGATATGCATCAGACCTTTTGAGCTGGGTTATGGCCCATGCTAAAGAAAATGATCTTTGGATAACAATTCAAAGTCATCAAAATATAGTAGCAGTAGCATCTTTACTTAATTTAGCGGCAATAATAATAGCCGAAAATGCCAATATAGATGACAATACAATAGAAAAGGCTGAACAAGAAAATATACCTATTTACTCTAGCGATAAATCTACTTATGAAATCTGTGGTATACTGTATAATTTATTATCAAAGGAGTCTGGGTAAATGCTTTTAGAATACCCGGCGGATTTTCACGTTCACACATGTCTTTCCCCTTGTGCCAGTGATGATATGACTCCCATAAATATATTAAACATGGCAAAGCTCATGGGGACTAAAGTATTAGGTATTTGCGATCACAATTCTGCTGGGAATATTAAGGCAGTACTGGAAATAGCACAAGATTTCGATATTTTAGTAATACCAGGAATAGAAGTGCAGAGTGTTGAAGAAGTTCATCTGTTGTGCTTATTCGAAAAGGAAAATCAGGTTCTAGAATTTCAGGACTATGTCTATAGTGCTTTGCCACCGATAAGTAATAATCCTCGGTATTTTGGATACCAGTGGCTTGTGGATGGCAAAGGAAACATTCTAGGTGAAGAGAATCGAATGTTACTGGCATCTACCTTTCTCACTGTAGATGAGATTTCACAAAAAGTGCATGAATTAAAGGGCCTGTTGATTCCTGCCCATGTAGACAGAAGGCATTTTAGTATTATTGGTCAATTGGGATTTATACCTGAAAATTTAAAAATAGATGCTGTAGAGTTTTCTAGGGCAACAACAAAAGCAGAATTGAAAGCAACTTTTGATAAAATAAATAACCATACTTTAATCACATCCTCAGATGCACACTGTTTACAAGATATGGTTTATCAAAAAACATTTTTACTGTTAAAATCATTAAACTTTAAAGAAGTTACCATGGCTCTAAGATGTGTAGAAGGGAGGAGGGTGTTGATAAGAGATTAAAGCGAATTATTTAAACAACTTTGTGAAAAAACGAACAATAACATATAAGGAGTGAAAATAAAATGGCAGTAGCTTTAAATCAACAACAAGAATTTATCGACAAACTAAATCAAATAAGAGACATGTTAAAAAAATATGAAGGTCAGAGAGATGCCTTACTTCAGGCTCTACAAGAGGCTCAAGGTATAATGGGCTATCTCCCAATAGAAGTCCAGAAAATAGTGGCTGAAAAGTTAGGCATTACCCTAAGCGAAGTATACAGCACTATCACCTTTTATTCCTTTTTCAATCTAAAGCCCAGAGGAAAATATCAAATCCGGGTATGCCTAGGAACAGCTTGCTATGTAAGAGGTGCTGAAAAAATACTTGATAGATTGAAGACTGAATTGGGAATTGAAGTTGGTGACACCACCGATGACCTAAAATTCTCCCTTGATGGTTGCCGCTGCATTGGCGCCTGCGGTCTCGCCCCGGCCATTATTATCAATGACGAAGTATATGGTAGACTAACTCCAGATAAGGTTCCTGATGTCTTAAAAAAATTTGAATAGCCATGAAGGAACTATCCCTACACATTCTAGATGTTGTCCAAAACTCTATAGGGGCGCAAGCATCTCTTGTTAAAATAGAAATTAATGAAGATATAAAAAAGGATCTGTTGGAAATAAAAATCAGAGATAACGGGCATGGCATGGATGCCGCAACTTTACAAAAAGTTCTAGACCCGTTTTACACTACGCGGACAACCCGAAAGGTGGGATTGGGCATACCACTTTTTGCCCAGGCTGCTAAAAGCTGTGGCGGAGACTTTAAAATCTTTTCACAAAAAGGCAAAGGAACCGAAATAGTGGCAAGTTTTATATTAA
>JAMNZY010000018.1 GCA_023622055.1 Bacillota bacterium | reverse complement strand
GTACAGCAAATACACACAAATTCCACATGCTTTCATAAAAAAATGTAGCTTGATGCCATTCTTCCAACCGTTCTATGAATACAGCATAGGGGAAGAATTGAAGATTTGGGTTTGTAATGAGATTGCCTAAGGCCTCCTGGTTCACAAAATTACCCCATCGACCAATTGCGTGTCCTAGAATTAAGCTTGGTACAACCATATCAACAAGCCGGAAGAATGGGAAGTGGTTGCGTTTTGAAGCGAAGGAGGATTTGATATGAGCGTATTCACGTTTATAGCAGCAAATTGCCCTATGGATGAGGTAAGACCGTCGAAAGAATATCCGCTAGAGATAAATATCGATAAAGGACGATTTATGACGGTGATGCCGATGATAATTTCTCTCTGCGCAAGTTCAGGGAAGTATCTGATTATACAGATAAAAAGTATGGCGTTTTTCTTGAATGGGCTTACTATACAGAAGGTAGAGCAAAACTGATTCTAAAGTACATCTCAGATGTGCTTAGCCGCACAGATACTGTTGAAGTGTGGCACGTATGGTTGCCCTACGATTACTATGAATATGACGAAAGACCGATAATAAAAAAGAAAACCCTTCATATAGATGAAATAAGTCCTGAAGACATACGGGAAATGGATAATGCTGTGATTTGGGAAAAACCAAATTCTATCAGGCCGATATTTTATTGTTTGGAAATAATAAAGTGAAGAGGAAATAAAGGCACAGTGGGGCAGGTTAATGTCCCGCTTTGTATTATTGAAATATTATTGAGTTGAAGATATTTGATGAGAACGATTAAGCCCAGAAGAGGCGAAGCCAGTGGACGAGTTTCATATTGAATGTGTGGCATTGATATCAAGGGTGGATAAATAGTATATATGGGATAATATCCACAAAAGAATATAAAGAAAATAGAGAAAAAGAAATGAACTGATTATTGATACTGTGGTATTATAATGTAAACAAGGGAGAATGGAGGTATATTATGATTTTTGTATGTTACCCGAAATGCACTACCTGTCAGAAAGCTAAAAAGTGGCTGATGGCAAATGACATAGCCTTTGAAGAAAGGAATATCAAGAATAATAATCCAACTAAAGTGGAATTGAAAGATTGGCATAAAAAGAGCGGTCTGCCGCTGAAAAAGTTTTTCAATACCAGTGGAATAATGTATAGGGAACTAAAACTCAAGGACAAGCTCTCCACCATGAGTGACGATGAGCAGTATAGTCTTCTGGCATCAGACGGTATGCTTGTAAAGCGCCCGATTCTTGTGGGTGACGATTTTGTTCTGGTTGGATTTAAGGAAAGTGATTGGAAAACTGTCCTTGGCATAGAATAAAAAGCCTAAACCTCCCCAGACATTATAACATCTGTTTGAGGAGGTTTAGGCTTTTTACAAACAACTAGTTCAAATCAATGTACTTTGCCGTGGAATTTTACCGCATTAACAAAACTTAATTAGATAAAAAAAAATAGACATGGATGTATCTCAAATGAATAAAAGGATATCGCCCCAAAATATCCGATTGGAAAATGGCTTTCCATTTTCAGCCATCTTAATTAATAATTTATTTTGATATTTTCTGGGGGGTTTTTTTGATATGGCTAATAGAATGATTGATAAAGATTTTTTAAAGAATCGTTGAACTGGTAATAAACAACAAATTAATTTTAGCTTTTCGTGGCGATACAATGCCCGACTATCAGTTCTGGCAAAAATCATCAAATATATTGATAAGGCTTGTAGATGACTTTTTTGATATAACTGGAGAAGATTATTTCAAAGGTAATGTAATAAAAAAGCATAGAAAATACGATAAAAACCGATATCTGGAAAAGATACGTCAGCAGGAAATTGTATTGGCCGGCAAATGGGAAATAAGTCAGGAGCATTGCAATGCTTTTTTAAAATCTTGATTGACATTTATAATTGCGATAAAATTAAATATTGAATATATTCTCGTGTTGAGTTTTATACTTTCAAGACAGCAGTTTTCCTACAAGTAGCAAAATTTTGGGAAATATAGAGCCGGGAAAAACCATGAGCTTTGCAGAATTCAGCTGGAGAACGGCAAATGAGAGAGGAACAAAACAATGGGTGAGGTAAACAATAATCAAGTAATCGATGGGGGACATCAAAATAGAAACTGGAAGGATACGTTATATTGCCTGTTTATAATGATGGTACTGTTGATTTCTGCAACGGTCATAAGTTTTGTCTTTCGTATTGTCGATTTTCCTGAAACTAATATTGTCCTTGTCTATATGCTTGCAGTATTGTTAACGGCTCGTATTACTTATGGATATATTTTTGGCTTTTTAGCCTGTGTGATAGCAACCGGTGCGTTTAATTTCTTTTTTGCCGAGCCATATCTTGCATTTTCTGTTGAAGCTTCAAATTATATCATTACTTTTGTTGTCATGACTATTACAGCACTTATTACAAGCACCCTTACGTCTTATGGCAAGCAAAAGACCCTTGAAGCTAATAGGAAAGAAGCGGAAACAAAGGCATTATATACACTTACACACAGGCTTTCTGGAGCAGCAGACATGGATGATATTGCTAGCATTGCCATCAGTACAATAAGCGATATCATAGGTACACAAGCAGCATGCCTATGTTTTGACGAAAATGGCATGCCAATGCGCACCTTTCTTCAGCAGGTATCACCTGAAAAGCAGATTCGACTGGATTATACTGATACCACTGATATTAAAAGCCAAATACAAATGATTAATTCAGATTATATTAAGGGTGTTGAGTTTTATGATTGGCCTGTTTATGGCAGTGAAACTATATTAGGTATCATTCGTATACCTAAAGAAAGAGCAGCAACAATGAACGAATCGCAGACGAGGTTGCTTAAAACCATGATTGAAAGCATTGCCTTGGCGATGGATCGTTGTTGGTCAATGAACCATCGTATCCGAACGAATGAAGAAATCATGCGGGAGCGTTGTCGAGGAAACATGTTGCGTGCAATATCTCATGATCTGCGTACTCCACTTTCCGGGATTATTGGAACAGCTGAAATGCTTATGGATATGACACAAAGGAATGATGCATGTTATGGACTTGCAGAAGATATATATAAAGAAGCTTTATGGCTTCACTCATTGGTTGAAAATATTCTGAACCTTACTCGTTTGCAGGATGGAAAACTGGTAATAAGTAAAGAAATGGAAGCCGTTGAAGAAGTGGTAGGCAGTGCTGTTGGACATATTTTACACAGATACCCGGAACGGGAAATAACGGTCAGAGTACCGGACGAATTTCTGATGGTCCCTATGGATGCAAAGCTAATTGAACAGGTTTTAATAAACCTTTTGGAGAATGCGGTTAAGCATACCCTTCCAGAGCAAGAAATCAGTGTATTAGTAACAGAGGATAAACAGAATAATTGTGTTGTGTTTTCCGTAGCGGATCGGGGCGAAGGAATAGATCCAGTGGATCTGCCACATGTATTTCAAATGTTTTATACTTCTAGTCTTAAACATGCTGATTCGCATCATGGTATTGGCTTAGGCCTTACGATATGTGAAGCAATCATAAAAGCCCATGGAGGCAGTATAGAGGCCCGCAACCGTCCAGATGGCCAAGGAGCAATGATTATTTTTAAACTTCCTATGGAGATGAATCAAAATGAGCTATTATAACGAGTATATCCTTGTTGTTGAAGATGATATAAAAATAAGAAATTACATCTGTTATTCATTGCAGGCGGAAGGATTCAGATATATTACTGCAAGTACCGGTCAAGGAGCATTGAAAACTCTCGTATCAGAACCTATCGATTTATTGCTGCTGGATTTGGGCTTACCTGATATTGATGGCATGGAGATTATAAGGAAGGTTCGAGAATGGTCCGAAATGCCGGTTATAGTTGTATCTGCCCGTGATCAAGACAAGGAAAAGGCAGCTGCCCTTGATTTAGGTGCAGATGATTATCTAACAAAGCCCTTTTCTTCAACAGAGCTTTTGGCTCGAATTCGTGTTGCTCTGCGCCATTTTTATAAACAAGGGGGAAACAAGACACCGGCAATCATTCAAGTTGGTGGTTTGCGGATAGACTTTGAAAAACGGTTAGTTTATCTTGATGATAAAGAGCTGCATGTGACACCTTTAGAATATAAGCTATTGTCACTGTTTTTTAAAAATGTCGGCAAGGTGCTTACTACGAAATATATCTTAAAAGAGATTTGGGGTATAGATTATAGCAGTGATACACAAGTGCTGCGAGCCCTAATGGCGGGACTTAGACGAAAAATTGAGAAAAATCCCGCCAAACCTCGCTATATAGTGACAGAAGTAGGCGTGGGATACAGGCTTGTAGATGAATAGAGAATTAAATTGTGAAAAACCGTGGCCATACGTTTTTTTTACTTTTTCTCACAGCATTCTAACAGCATTTTCACACCGTTCTCACAGAGCTTTTGTTATCATTTTAAAGTAAGAATTTTTACGGTGGGGGTAAAAAAGTGAAAAAGATAGATAAATCTGATAGCCAGAAAGAATTGGAAAAGGTGTGTAATACAGTAAGAAAGCTTGTAGAACAAAATGAGTTTAAGAAATGTGAGCTTCTTATAACGAAAGCTATGGAAAAGTATCCTCACGCCCCACAGCCTCATAATTTGATGGGCATACTGCTTGAAAAGGAAGGCGACCATTTGACTGCTATGAAACATTTTCGTGCGGCCTGGGCTCTTGATCCAAGCTATATTCCAGCACGGTTTAATATGGAACGTTTTTGCAGCTTTTCTCCAAAAGGAAAATTCGCATTTGATGAAACAGACTGTCCCATAAAGTAAAAGTAACAGAAAAGGTTATTGTTAGGGGGATTATAATGAAAATTATCATTATTGGTGATGGGAAAGTAGGCTATAGCTTAGCTGAGAATTTGTCCAAGGAAAATCATGATGTTACAATCATCGATAAAAACTCAGAAGCATTAAAAAAGGCCGAAGAAAATTTGGATGTAATGTGTATTAGAGGAAATGGCGTCAGCACAAAAATACTTTTGGAGGCTGGAATACAAAATACCGACCTTCTTATTGCTGCAACCGACAGTGATGAAATGAATATGGTATGCTGTCTTACTGCCAAAAAGCTTGGTGTAGGGCATACGATTGCCCGAATAAGGGACCCTGAATATGCCAGCGAACTTTCTCTCTTGAAAAGGGAGCTGGGTTTGGATATGGTTATCAATCCTGAGCAGGCAGCTGCCAGTGAAATTGCCCGCCTTATTAAATTTCCGCCTGCCACCAATGTTGAGATATTCGCCAAGGGCAGGGTTGAAATGGTGGAAATTAATGTAACCTACGACATGGCAATAGCTAACATGCGATTAAAGAATATTGCAAAGCGATTTTCATCATCAGTTCTGATAGGTGCCGTGCAACGTGGAGACGATATTATTATCCCTGATGGCGAGTTTACAGTCAGGGAAAGTGATACAATATATCTATTTGGTCAATCAGCGAAAGTTTTTGACTTTTGCAGACGCATAGGCATTCATGTCCAAAAGATAAAAAATGTCATGATTATGGGCGGAGGACGAATTGCATATTATTTAGCTGAATATCTGGATGAAATGAGTATTAAAGTAAAAATCATAGAAATCGACCGTGAAAGGTGTAGGGAATTAACGGAACTTCTACCTCACGCTTTAATTATCTGCGGTGATGGTTCTGATGAAACATTATTAAAGTCTGAAAATTTCAGTGAAATGGGTGCTTTTGTAGCCGTCACGGGGCGAGATGAAGATAATATCATAGCCGCATTATTGGCAAAACAATTCGGTGTTGGGAAAGTTATAGCCAAAATAAACAGGATGAATCATTCCGATATAATAAAAAGTATGGGCATTGATAATGTGGTGAGTCCAAAGCTTATCACTACAAATTACATTTTGAGATTTGTAAGAGGATTGCAAAATGCAATGGGTAACCATGTAAACGCATTATATCGTATTGTTGAGGATAAGGCAGAAGCCATCGAACTAACTGCCGGTAATTCTAGCAAATATATTGATATACCGTTGAAGAATCTCAATGTAAAAAAAGGGATTTTAATTGCTGCTATTGTTAGAAAAAATGAGATCATCATCCCAAATGGCAAAGATGTGATTAAACCAGGTGATAATGTTATCCTTATTACAAAAGACAATAGAGTGACAGATTTAGAGAATATTATTGATGTGGTGAAAAACTATGAATTATAGAATGATTTTTAAGAGCTTAGGAAGTGTCTTATGCGTTGAAGCCGCATGTATGGTACCTTCCCTGTTGATATCGTTTATTTATTGGCAAGGGGATACAGTGGCCTTTCTTGTTTCTATAATTCTACTGACATTCTTGGGATTGGGACTGTGCTCTATTAAGCCGGTAACAAGTGACATTTATGCGAGGGATGGTTTCGCAATTGTGGCCTTGGGTTGGCTGCTTGTTTCTATTTTTGGAGCATTGCCGTTTCTTATCAGTGGAGCCATTCCCTCTGTGATGGATGCGTTATTTGAATCTGCATCAGCGTTCAGCACTACAGGAGCTAGTATATTAAGGGAAGTAGAGGGACTACCTAAAGGCATATTGTTTTGGAGAAGTTCTGCACACTGGATGGGCGGAATGGGTGTTTTGATTTTAATTATCGCCGTCCTGCCTTCTGTGAAAGCCAATACATTTTATATCATGAAAGCTGAAACTCCGGGGCCTGTCCCTGAAAAATTCGTTCCTAAAGTAGGGCAAACCGCCAAAATACTGTATATTATTTATATTGCCATGACTGTCATGGAAGTTATATTTTTGCTTGCAGGGGGAATGTCCCTGTATGACTCTTTGATTCATGCTTTCGGAACAGCGAGTACAGGCGGCTTTTCCAACAGAAATGCAAGTATAGGCGCATATAACAGCATTTACATAGATGCTGTAATCACCATTTTTATGTTATTATTTGGCGTAAATTTCACTGTATATTATGCATTGTTGAAATTTAATGTAAAGTCAATCCTGCAGGATGAAGAGCTGAAGTTTTATATAGGAACTGTTATAGTTGCTACTATATTAATCGTATTAAATACTTATGGCACGATTTTTCAAACAATAGGTGAAGCTATTAGATATTCGTCTTTCCAGGTCAGCTCCATAATAACAACGACCGGTTTTTCAACTGCAGACTTTGCGCTTTGGCCCATATTCAGCCAATGCATACTTGTCTTTTTGATGTTTCTTGGTGCAAGTGCAGGGTCCACAGGCGGAGGATTAAAATGCCTTCGGATAATACTGCTTTTTAAGATTATCAAGCGGGAAATTATGAAAATTATTCATCCCAGATCTGTGCAAACTGTTAAAATCAATGGGAGAGTCGTAGATGAGGAAATACTTTCCGGAGTAATGGCATATTTCTTTGCATATATTGCTATATTTGCTTCAGCTACTATTGTAGTATCATTAGATAACAAAGACATGATTTCCACTGCAACGGCAGTTGCTTCATGTTTAAGCAATATTGGGCCAGGATTGGGAGCTGTTGGTCCGACAGGAAATTATGCTGATTTCTCGGATATTAGCAAAGCGGTGTTATCTTTGTGTATGATTATCGGAAGGCTAGAAATATATCCGATACTTTTACTCTTTACCCCTACCTTCTGGAAACGTGTAAATATTTGAAGAAGCAAATATGAAGCAAAGGGACGGTTCCTTTGCTTCATATTTATGTGCGCCCGGCATGGGCGATAACTTGGCGGTGAAAGTCCGCTGTGGGCTTGGTAGTGGGAACCACTAGCCAAAGGTAAGGGTGTCCACGGCGACGTGGAATCTGAAGGA
>JAMNZY010000086.1 GCA_023622055.1 Bacillota bacterium | reverse complement strand
AAAATATGCTGAAATAGCGGGTATAACCGAACCTGTTCATCCTCATACACTAAGACACACCTTTGCTCAAACATTGATTGACAAAAATACCGATTTATTTACAGTTCAGCAGCTTCTGGGACACCGAGATTTAACAACAACTCAAAAATATCACCTGCCCAAAATTGAAGTAAAAGAAGAAGCAGTAGAAAACTTATACACTTAACAACAGGTAACATAGGTTTTTTTTAATTTTATTGAATAGCACTGATCCCCCATCTATAAAGTTGGGGGTTTTTGTTAATTTGACAATAAAAAGTAGTAGTATCACTTTTCAAAATATGTGATTGAACAAAGCATAGTCGCTCTTCTATGGGCGGATTATGTATACTTTCGGGAGGTGAGAAAATGAAACAAATGCTAAAAGTAAAAGATATTCAGCATATATGTAACATTTCACGCTCTGAAGCATACAAGTTAGTTAATTCTGGCGAGTTCCCTATAGTTCGCATTGGCAGAGCGATTCGTATACCTCGACTGAAATTTGAAGAGTGGTTGCAAAAAAAACAAGAAATGGTATCATAAATCAAAAAAAGGAGTGGTGCTTATGGGAAAGAGGGCAAATGGAGAGGGGACTATCTATCAAAGAAAGGATGGGAGGTGGGTTGCTCAGATAACTTATGTTGCAAACGACGGTCAAAAGAAGAGAAAAACATTTTACGGAACACAACAACAAGAAGTTGTGGAAAAAATGAGGAAATTTATAGCAGACATAGAAAGAAGCGAAGTTATTGAACCAAACAAACTCACAACAGCTCAATGGCTAAAAGAATGGCTGACAGTATATAAAATGCCGCACATTCGACCCAAAACTTACGAACAATACGAATCAGCAATAAGAGTTCATATTATTCCATATGTCGGGGAAATCAAATTGCAGCATTTGCAAGCGCGACAAATTCAAGAGATGTATAGCTCTCTAACAAAAAAGGGACTTTCCCCCCGTTCAATTTATTTAGTTCACCTTGTTCTCCGTATGGCATTAGATCAGGCACAAAAAGAGCGTTATATTACAGTAAATCCAGTAAAACTTACTGATCCGCCTAAAGTTAAAAAGAAAACAGCGCAAGTAATGTCGATAGAAGAACAAAATGCATTCTTAGAAGCATTAAAGGGTGAACGATTAGCTCCGGTATTTCTTTTTTTGATAACAACGGGAGTTAGGCGTGGGGAAGCACTAGGCTTAAAATGGAGTGATATCACCACAGATAAAGATGGAACCTTAATTGCAAACATTAGAAGGAGTGTCGTTCGTGCGAAAGATCCAACAGGAAAGGTTAAAACAAAGATACTAATTCAGGATACAAAAACAGAAAAAAGCAAAAGACAAATCCCTGTATCTGAATTCATGGCAGAAGTATTAAGAAAACATAAAGTTAGACAAAACGAAGAAAGATTAATGGCAGGTCCTGAATGGCAAAACACAGATTTTGTCTTTTGCACGAAATTTGGTGGCGTTATAGAACCGGGCGTTTTGTATCGAGAGTTCAGAAGGATATTAAAAAAAGCCAAGTTAGAGAACATAAAAATCCATACACTTAGACACACTTTCGCAACACGTCTTTTAGAGCTGGGCGAACATCCAAGAGTGGTTCAAGAACTATTAGGCCATGAAGATATTACAACTACTCTAAACACTTATTCTCATGTAGCTCCGGAAATAAAAAAGAGAGCTGCCGAAAAAATCGACGAGCTCTTTAAAAATGAAAAACACAGCGAACAAACAAATTAGTTGCAGTACTTATTGCAGTACAACTCCAAATCAATGGTGGGCCATCGGGGACTCGAACCCAGGACACCCTGATTAAGAGTCAGGTGCTCTACCAACTGAGCTAATGGCCCATATTCATTGGTGGAGAGGGGTGGATTCGAACCACCGAAGGCATTGCCAGCAGATTTACAGTCTGCCCCCTTTGGCCAACTCGGGAACCTCTCCATAAATTTTTGGAGCCGACGGTGGGACTCGAACCCACAACCTGCTGATTACAAATCAGCTGCTCTGCCAACTGAGCTACGTCGGCATAATAAATGGTGGGCCCACTAGGACTCGAACCTAGGACCGGCCGGTTATGAGCCGGCTGCTCTAACCAACTGAGCTATGGGCCCGAAGTAATTATTATTATACAACAAATTTTTTTTTCGTCAAGACCCGTAACTTACAGCTAAACCAGATTTTTTCAATCTAGCTTTCGAAAACTGACTAATTTTTTATTGATTGAGTTTGGCAAATGCATGATATAATTGTTTTGGACCAAATGGAATAAACAGATAAAACCTATGGAAGGTGGTTTAATTGAAGACTAAGGAATATAGAGCTATCATCGAAGAGATTTTAAAAAAGGACAATAGATTGTGGGATAAAGAAAAGAAGGAATTTAGCAGACCCTACCTCT
Source organism: Bacillota bacterium (assembly GCA_023622055.1). Classification (GTDB taxonomy): domain Bacteria; phylum Bacillota; class Thermosediminibacteria; order Thermosediminibacterales; family Tepidanaerobacteraceae; genus DTU063. The sequence goes on along the minus strand of JAMNZY010000086.1, from coordinate 13,174 downwards.
TTTATCTTATAGATAAAAATGACGAGAGACTAATTGAATTGCTATACGAGAGTAAAGAAATTAGGGAAAAATTCTTTACAAAAGTCAAAGATGCCTATGTTTTTAAAAGTAATGAGTTTAAATTTTTTATTGAGGAACACAAGGTTTTTAATTCATTTACCAGCTATGCTAATAGAATTGGGCTGTATGATGGCAAAGAATTCATAATGGACAGAAGGGATGTAGTAATAAACTTTCCCTTTAAGGATTGCATTTTAGAGGGAGGCCAAACCACAGAAGAGGGGATAGATACTTATTTTGAATACGATGAAAGAGTAACTAAAGCAGAAGAAAAAAAGGGATGGAAAGCAAAGAGTTACAACAAAAAACAAGCTAAAAGGAAAGAAATATTTTATAATGAGATACTGGCCCAGGATGAAATTGACAGGCTTTTAGATGAAAAGGCATTTATCAATTGGAAAAGGTACACTAAAAATGGAGTAGAGAGAGTAAAAGCCATAAATAGAGATGAAAACGGGTTAATAAAGGAAAACTTAGTTATTAAAGGCAACAACTTATTGGCATTACATAGTTTACTGCATCAGTTTAGAGGGCAAATTAATCTAATATACATCGATCCGCCCTATAATCCTGATTCTGCTGCCAATACTTTCATCTACAATAATAGTTTTAATCATTCCACATGGCTTACTTTCATTAAGAACAGAGTAGAAGCAGGTAAGGAATTATTGTCAGATGACGGTATATTGTGTATGTCCATTGATCATAATGAACTCTTTTATGCAGGTGTATTGTTGGATGAAATCTTTGGAAGGGATAATAGAATCGGAGTTGTAGCTGTTGAAACAAATCCAGGAGGTAGAAGTGATTCCAAATTTTTTGCAACCTCAAATGAGTTCTTTATCGTCTATGCTAAAGATATTAATAAAGCCAAAATAAATGACTTAAAGCTGGAGGACCACGAATTAAAAGAGTATAAATACGAGGATAATATTTCCAGGTATAAACTTGTTCCCTTGAGAAGGACAGGAAGTAATTCAACACCTGATAAGAGACCTAACTTATGTTTTCCCATATATTATAATCCAGACATAGATGATATATCTTTGGAAGAGAAAGAGGGATATGTAAAAATAATGCCCATGGGTGCAAATTCGGTTATGAGGGTTTGGAGATGGTCTAAGGAAAAAATAATAAACTCTCTAGATGACATCGAAGTTAAGATGACTGATGAAGGGTATTCTGTTTACGTGAAAGATCGTATCAGGTATGGGAAAAAGCCCAAGACAATGTGGTATGGAAAAAAGTACGATGCTTCATCTCATGGGACAAAGTTACTTCAGAAAATGAAGCTTTCCGGGACTTTTAGTTATCCAAAATCCCTTTATTTAATTAAGGATATTCTGCAGGTATTAAGTGACAAGGATTCTATAATATTAGACTTTTTTGCAGGTTCCGGCACTACAGCTCATGCAACACTGGAGCTAAATTATGAAGACAGCGGAAATAGAAAATTCATATTGGTGGAGCAGATGGATTATATTGAGTCAATTACTGTGCCGAGAGTTCAGCAGTCAATAGATATTAAAGATAATAGTACAACGTTTATTTATTTTGAACTTGCTAAATGGAATGAAAAAGCCAAAGAAGAGATTTTGAATTGTAGTAGTTTAGAAGAACTAAAAAGCCTTTTTACAAGTCTTTGTGATAAATACTATTTAGATTACAATGTGAGAGTCAATGAGTTTAAGAATAAAATTATCGAAGAAGAAGAATTTAAGATGCTCCCTTTAGAAGAACAAAAGAGGATGTTTTTGACAATGTTAGACCTTAATCAACTGTATGTACAAAAGACAGAAATGGAAGATAAAAAGTATGGGATAAGTGAGGAGGACCAAAGGCTGACAAGGATGTTTTATGGGGAGGAATAATATTGAGTGATATAAAAAATTTATATGAGATAATCGCCGAAAGGATTAAAGGTGTAAAAAGTTTTGCTCCCGAAGCCGTGCGCATTCCTGAATATATTAGATATAATTTAAAGCACGATTTATTTTACTGGCAAGAAGAGGCCTTAGAGCATCTTTTGTATTATGAAAATGAAAAGTCTGGGCTTAAAAAATATCCGACTCACTTAATGTTTAATATGGCAACTGGGTCAGGAAAGACATTAATTATGGCTGCCGCAATATTATATTACTATAAGCAGGGGTACAGACATTTTATATTTTTAGTTAATCAAAACAACATTGTAGACAAAACTCAAAACAACTTTATTAATAGGTCTCATACTAAATATTTATTTAAAGACAAAATAGTTATCGACGATAAGATAGTAAATATAAGAGAGGTAGAAAAATTCAGCAGCAATCCAAAAGATATCGAAATAAAATTTACCACAATTCAAAAACTGCACAATGACATTCATGTTGAAAGAGAAAATCAAATTACTTTAAATGAACTACATAAGAGAGATATAGTTATATTGGCAGATGAGGCCCATCATTTAAATGCAGATACAAAAAGAGATGAAGAACAATTAAAACTTCTTAACACAGAAATATCCGAAAGAGCGGGACAAGAAGAAATAGAGAGAAAAGGATGGGAGCATACCGTTGTCAATCTTATCTTAAATAAAAATGGTCAAACAAGAGGAAATAAAAATGTTTTATTGGAATTTACAGCCACAATGGATGAAGATGAGCGAGTTGTAGAAAAGTATAAAGATAAAATTATATATAAATTTGCATTAAAAGAATTTTTAAGTGCAGGATATACGAAAGAAATAAATCTAATTTCCTCTAGATTTAATAAGAAAGAAAGAATATTGCAAGCCCTTTTGTTCAATTGGTACAGAGAGCAAATTGCTTTAAAATACTTTCAGTTGGGAAATGACAGCTTAATAAATTTTAAGCCTGTAATTCTTTTTAGAAGTAAAACCATTCAGGACTCAAGAAGAGATTATGAGGAATTTTTGAATATTGTTAAAAACTTAAAAGTAAGGGATTTTGAATTTATAAAAGACATAGAAAGCAAGGTAGATGAGGGAAACAATATTTATGAACAGGGAAGGTCCAAAACCCTAGATATTTTGGAATTTATAAAGAGGGAAAATATTTCGTATTCCGAAATAGTTGAGTGGATAAAGGAAAAGTTTGTTGAGAAAAATTGTATCATCACCAACTCTGAAGACAATACTGCTAAGACAGTTGAGAAAACAACTGAAGAACAAGAAAAACTATTAAACAGCTTGGAAGATAAAGACAACAATATTAGGGCCATATTTACTGTCAAGAGATTGACAGAGGGATGGGATGTACTAAATTTATTTGATATTGTGAGGCTGTACGAAGGTCAAAATGCAGGTGGCAGCACCAGAAAAACACCGGAGGCAACAATTCAGGAAAAACAATTAATAGGAAGAGGAGTTAGGTATTATCCCATTGATTATGAAAACAAGATAAGGAATAAGAGAAAATTTGATGACGACATGAGCCACGAATTGAGGATTCTAGAAGAGCTCAATTATTACACATACGATGAAGAATCAAGGTACATTTCACATTTAAAAGAAGAGTTGAGAAAAGATGGCTATATAAAGGATAACAAAATAAAGAAAGTTTTTAGATTAAAGCCCCACTTTAAAGATACTGAATTTTATAAGAGCAAAAAAATATGGAAAAACAAACGAGGGGAAAATCCAGATAGAAAAAAGAATACTTTAGAAGACATAGATAAAGATTTTTATAAAGGATATAAAACGAGAATGTTCGGTTTAAGAGAAAACAAATTTGGAGTTTCTGAACAAGATGACATAGAAAGATTGAACTTGACAGAAGAACCAAAGTGGACTGTAGATCCTATACCCAAATTCAAAGATTTTGATAAAAATATCATATATAAGGCAATAAATATTAAGGCAAAATCTGAGGATTCCCTATTTCAATTTAAGAACTTAAAAAAGGAGCTGGAAATTGAAACTATAGACGACTTAATCGATGATAAATTTTTAGGTAGCTTCAATATTCCCATTTCTACTGGGGAAAAAGTTAGTTTGGATGAAATCCCCAATAGTGAAAAACTGAGCATTTTACTTGATTTCTTAGATAAATTTGAAAAAGAATTTAGAAAAACTATTAACCCATATCAAGGCACAGATTTTGAACCTTTAAGTTTTGAAGAAGTATTCGGGAAACAAAAGGAAAAAGTAATAGAATTAAGTGCCAGGTCACAAAACATAGAAAGTGAGCTAGTAAAAATGCCTTGGTATGTATTAGACTCGTTTAATGGAACTGATGAAGAAATTGCATTTATGAAAGATTTCAAAAGTACAATAGATAATTTAAAAGAGAAGTATGAAGAAGTATATTTGTTGAGAAATGAAGAGGTTTATAAAATTTATGATTTTGACAAGGGCAGGGGATTTCAGCCGGACTTTATACTCTTTTTAAAAGATAAGGAACAAGGAAAGTATTATCAGGTATTTATTGAACCTAAAGGGGATTACTTAAAAGAAAGAGATGGATGGAAAGATGAATTTTTAAAAGAGATTACAGAAAGATATGGTGAAAGAGATGTATTAAAATATGAAGAAGACACATATAGGTTAATTGGCCTGCCTTTATATAATAGTGATGATACCAGTGAATTTAATAAAGAGTATCAGAAATTGTGGCAAAAATAAAAGAAACCACTGGCAAACATCTCCTAAAATAATGATTTAGGGGGATGTTGGCCAGTGGCTTTTTTTTACTGGTGCTATGTCTTTTTGTTCTGCTAATGTAATAATTATTGATTTTTTTTCAGGTATTATTGCCAGTATTTGGCCATCGGTTCCATGCCCAAAGAAAATATTTTCTTTAGCCAGCCAAAGGCCATGGGCATAAGCATATCTCCTGAAAACTGCATTTGGGGTATCCACATCTTCCGTGCGGGCAGTAGGTACGAGGATTTTCTCAATCCAGTCCTTTTGGATTATTCTTTTACCATTGTAAAGACCGCAATCCATTAAAACTTTTCCGATTTTTAACAGATCTTCTGGCAGTAACCAAAGTCTAGTAGCTCCTGCTAGATAATTGCCGTATTTCTCCCATTTGTAATTTTCTATATTTAATTTTTTAAATAAATGCCTGTCTGTAAATGCAAGTAAATCTTCTTTTAAAAATTCTTGCAATACCACAGATAACAAATAAAAACCTGCATTGGAATATAAATAATGCTCCCCGGGTTCATATACAATTGGCTCATTGACAACATAGTCTAAATATGTAAATGGATCCATTTCAGCTATGTCGTCCCGCATGAGGAGTACTTTGTCATAACCTACAGTGTGAGTTAATAGATGCTTTACTTTAACCTTTTTCAAATAGGGTAAATTTTTCTCATTATTAAGATGGATGACATTTTTTATAATAGGATAGATGTAAGTGTTTTCGTCAAAATGGGGATAATGGCCTTTTGCTGACAAATCTCTCACTATGCCGGTAACCAAAGTTAAGACAGTTTTACTAATACTCCTAATGTCAGAATATGTTTTTCTATCATTAAACCGGTGCAGGAAAACATTATCATTTACACTAATCAGCAGATAATGCATATTTAAATTGTTACCCTGCGAATCTTTTACTGTGTTGAACATATTTACGATTTCATCGAAATCTCTTTTATCCATAATAATCTCTCCTAATAAATGTATTGTCTAAAAAACCTATTGCAATAATAAAAATTGCAAATAGATTTCAACAACTGTAATTTCATAGTATCAAAAATCCAGTCAAAGTCAAGGAAAAAATCACGAAATAAACAAACTTTCACATATGACAACAAAATATAAGTAATTCACTAAATATATATTTGATTTTTTATCTTAAACAATAATAAAAAAGTAATGGCTAATTGCCGAAAACGAGATTTTATGAATTTAAAAAACCAGCTATAAGACAAGCTGTGACTGCCTTTGAAGGCTGTTACCAACTTTATCAAAAGTTATATATCCTTACAAAGATTCACATATGTGAATCTTTGTGGAAAAATATACTTTTTTTGTGGTGGATTAATGGGATTATTAACTCAGGTAATTGCAGCAATGGGAGGAGGTATGTTTGCTTCCATAATTGGAGGGACTAATGCTTTTATATTCACTGGTTTGACAGGATTAGCGGGATTAATAATGAACATGTCAGGCGGTGGCAAGCTGTTTTTAAGTACTATTCCACAAGGAGTACTCTTCGCACCTCATGTTGCTTTCAATAGTGGTGTAGTAGCATTAGCATTACTTAAAAGGATCAAAGACGGCGATGATTCCGAAGATATAATAGACGGAACAAATACTTTTTTACCTCTGTACAAATACAAAGAAGTATTACCCATTGTAGCGGCAGGCTTAACCGGTGCATTGGCTTACCTAGTAAATATTTTATTTTCTCAAAAACTTAAATTAGGTCTTGATACAATCGCCTTTACAATAGTTTTGTTTAATATCGCAACTAGACTTTTTATAGGTAAATCAGGTTTAATTCCAAAACTTCCATCTGAAGGAGATAGATATAAAGAAACAAACAAAAATTTATTATTTAATATAATCTGGGGAGCTGGGTTATCAATTGTAATTGCTTATATAACATTAATAACAAATAATGAATTAATAGGTTTTTATATAAGTGCAGTTTCGTTAATATTGCTTTCCCTTGGAAAAGCCATACCAGCAACCCACCACATTACATTGGTGACAGGATATGCTGCATTGCAATTTGGCAATATCTTTATGGCAGTATTATTTGGAATATTGGCCTCTGTTATCGGTGAATACTTTAACGCCACTGTAAATCCCGGAGCAGATACATTGATAGATATGCCATCAGCAGTCATAGCATTGTTAAGTTTTATAATTTTCATGTTCTAATCTTTAATGGATTGGCACATAAAATTAATTAATATAAAAGGAGGGAGGTTTGGTCAGGTATATAATATATACCTTGACCGGGAAAGTATGAAAAAATATTTTGCCGGGATTGATGCTGGCACCACTGGGGCATCGGTAATTATTTTCGACGAAAAAGGTTCCATCGTAAGTAGCGGATATTGTGAATACACAACCAAACATCCTCTGCCAGGCTGGGTAGATCAAGATATGAATGAATTGTGGGAGGGAGTTTGTAAAGCTTCTCGAGAGGCAATAAGAAAGTTTAAAGGTAATTTAGAAGATATTAAATCCATAGGAATATCAAGCCAGAGAGGCTCCTTTGTGCCCATCGACAAAAATTGGGAACCGTTGATAGATGCCATTGTATGGTCTGACGGTAGAGCTATAAAAGAAACCCAATGGATTGTGGAAAATCTTGGAAAAGAAAAATATTACAACACCACTGGTCTAATACCTTCAAGCCTATGGGTTTTACCAAAAATAAAATGGCTTATGGACAATAAACCAGAAATTTATGAAAAAACATGGAAATTTGTAAATGGTCAAGAATGGATACTTAACAAATTAGGTTCCAATGAAGTTTTTTCGGTGCCATCGGCATTAAACTACAATGGAATGTTTAATATCGAAACATTGGATTGGTCTGATACTTTATTAGATGCAATTAAACTAGATAAAGACAAACTACCGCCAATCTTGCACGATTTAAGAGTAGTTGGCAAGGTTTCAAAAGAAGCAGCAGAATTGACGGGATTTTTAGAAGGGACACCTATTTGTCCTGGAGGTGGCGACCAGCAGTGTGCGGCAGTAGGCTCAGGAGTTAACCGTGAAGGTATGGCAGAATTATCAATGGGTACTGCTGCTGTAATGGTAGCTCAAGTAGATGATATAAGCAAAGTTAATTATGATATGGATATCGGAGTTTCCTTTGGAAGCCATGCAATACCAGGAAAATGGGATATGGAAGGAACAGCCCATTCTGCTGGTGTGGCACTTAGGTGGTGGCGTGATACATATGGTCAAATAGAAAAAGAATTAGGAAGAATAATCGAAATCGATCCTTATGATCTGATAACATTAGAAGCATCAAAAGCACCAATAGGATGTAGAGGTCTAATATTCTTCCCATATTTCAATGGGCAGGCAACTCCTTATTATCATGATACTGCAAGAGGTGGCCTAATAGGTTTAACTCAGATTCACGATAGAAAACACTCTGCAAGGGCTGTGCTAGAGGGCATAATATATGAGCTGAGAATGACTGTAGAAGCTATGGAAAAGGCCTTAGGAAAGCCATTTGAAACAATAAGACTTTCTGGCGGTGGGGCACGTTCAGACTTTTGGGTACAAATGCAAGCTGATATATATGGAAGACCCGTAGAAAGGCTTAAAGTTTCAGAATGTGCGGCCCTGGGAGCGGCTATACTGGGAGGAGTTGCCGCAGGTGAACTAGAAAGTATTGATGCAGCAATAGAAAATATGGTCCATACCCATGGTATAATCGAACCCAATATGAAAAACCATGAGATTTACACTGAAATGTACTATATGTTTAAAAAGACATTCTTAGCCCTTAGGGATGCAGGAGTATATGATGAACTTGCTGAAGTAGCTATTAAATATGGAGGATAAAGCTTACTCACTTAGGCCTGTATGATTTCATACAGGCCTAATTTTTCATTAGCATTTAAAAATTTATTAAATTTTCTTTTATATTATGGTAGAATTATTGATGAGATACCAGTTTGGAGGTTATTGTCAGTGAAAAATATTTCTCCAGAAGATATGAAATTATTGGTAGAAATTGCATATATGTATTACGATGAAGGGGCCAAACAATCTGAAATTGGAAAAAGATATAATATTAGTCGATCCCTTGTTTCTAGATATCTAAAAAAAGCAAAGGAATATGGCATTGTAGAAATATTAATTCATGATGAATTTTTGCATCCACATTATGAATTAGAGCAAAAGATTAAGAAAGAGTTCTCTTTAAAAGATGTGATCTGTGTTGAAAGCACAAATAATAGATTAGCTCAAAAGAGAAGAGTTGCCAATGCAGCTGCTAAATACTTATTAAAACAGCTGAAGAATTTTGATATTGTAGCAGTTACTGGGGGAACAACTGTTGACGAAGTAGCTAATGTAATTATTTCTCCTACTAGTTATCCGAATGTTACTTTTGTTTCTATGACTGGAGGATTTGGCGGTGAAACAAAGCATATACAAGCTAATATAATTTGCGAAAAACTTGCAACTAAATTAGGAGCTAAAGCTGAATACCTATATGCACCGGTCTTGGTAGATTCCTATGAAGCAAAAAAAGTATTTCTGAGCCAAACATACATAAGAAAAGTATTAAATACCGCCAAAAATGCTGACATTTTGTTAACCGGCATAGGTGGTTTTCCCTCATATAGTACCCTTGCAAATGCTCATCTAGATCAAATTCTTGCACTGACTGGCGATCAATACAATAATATAGTGGGAGATTTTTGTTACAATTTTATTGATGAAGATGGAAATCTAGTGGATTCAAAATGGCATGAACGTGTAATAACACTAAACATTGATGAGGTTAAAGCTATTCCAAATATTATTGTAGTAGCAGAAGGTGAAGAGAAAATAAAGAGCATATATGCAGCAATAAGAGCTGAACTCATCCATGTATTAATAACTGATAAATCTACCGGAACTGGCCTTTTAGAATACTCAAAAATCAGGAAACAAGGAAAATAATAAAAGGGGTTGCGGTTTTTTCCAGCACCCCTTTTATAGATTCAAATGATTTATTTTCTATCCATGAAAAACTTAATGGTGATTGTAAAGAGAACTATGATTCCAAGATAACCAGTATATGGATAAACTGTGCCAATTAAGGTTTCAAAGGGCAATTGGCCGGCAAAAAATGCGAGAATGGATAAGACCACAATGGCAATCTTATTTCGCTTTGTTCCTTCTTTTCCAATTTTATCAGCAGAAACCCACAGCATAGGTGCAGCAGTGCTAAATATTTCGCAAAGCAATATCAGTGAAAAGATCATTGCAAATATAGGAGAAAGTAAATCAGCAAAGTATAGATTTGGAATAGAAAGTTGTGCAATATCTTCCAGGTAAGATAGCAGAGCCAAATTTAGCAAAAGACCAGAAGTCATTAGAGCAACTGCGCCAATTACAGCACCGAGAACTGCTTCTTTAGCAGATGGAGCCTCTTTACCCATTTCACTTAAAAAAGGAATTGAGCCTGTAACATTGTATGCTACATATAGAGTTCCTGCCAGCCACCAGGCATTGCTGGAACTAGTGGCCCTTGGCAATTCTCCTAGTTGTGCCATTGCTTGAGGAACATTGGCTAACCCTCCTGGATTTTTAAGAAGGGCTGCAATGGCAATTACAATGGTAAATATGATTGTTATGGGGCCAAGGCTGCCAATAATGTCAACAAGTTTTTGCAAGCCAAACATATTTGTTATCATTACTAATAAGGTCATAATTGCAGCTCCCACATAATGGGGTAGGCCAAAATATTGATTCATGGTTGCCCCAGAACCGGAAATCATGACAACTACTACAGCGAATAAAAAGACTGGAATAAAGTATTCTAAAAAAGTCCCCAGGATTTTGCCGCAAAAATAATGAAAGGGATTAAAGTTATCATCATTTCTATTATCATAGCCGTATTTCATTATGATGGAGCCACTCCAGGCAAACAAAAACATACTGATAAAGATGCCGCCGATACCCAAGAGGCCATAAGCAGTAAAAAACTGCATTACTTCCTGTCCTGTTGCAAAACCTGATCCAATCATAAATGCTACAAAAGCTCCGGCGTATTTCAAGACTATTGACCAATTAATATTTCCCTTCATGATATTCCTCCTAATGTAAAGGTTTTATCTAGTCTAGTAATTTTTCAGCATTGTGCAAACATTCCATTAAGATTTCCATATTCTCGTGAATGTTTAACCTGACGCTATTTTGACCTAATCCTTCATATCCTGCGCAAGTGATAGCCCTTATCCCTGTCTTTTCTAATACTTTTGACAGATCTATTTCTTCGTTATCACAGTACAGCATAGAAATGGGAACAGTGTAAGCGGTATGAGCTGCTTTTATCTTGTTTAAGCCTTTTAGTAGAGTTTTCTTAGATTCATAAACACGTTTTTTCGTTTCTTCAATCCAGTTGCTGCTAAGGAGCCTTAATGCTATGTATTCGGCGATGCTGCTTTTTGAAAAGGGGATATTAACTTTGTTAACTAAGCTAATTATATTTTTTTCAGCTATAATATAGCCCAATCTGATTCCCGCTGCACCAAAGCCTTTGGAAAAAGTGCGGACTACCGCAAGATTATCGTATTTTTCAACAAGGTTGATAGCCGAATTCCCATTATCCATATAGTCTCCATAAGCTTCATCAATAACAACAAAGCTGTTGCGCTCTTGGGCTTCCCTAACTATTTCTTCAATTTCTTCTATAGGTATAATTTGACCTGTTGGATTATTGGGGTTATCAATGTATATGTAAGTAGTATGGTATTTACGCAATTCTGTCAAAAAGCCACCTAAGTTAAATTTATAGTTTTCTTCTTTTTTCAAGTATACAGGGCGGTAATCACAGCCGTATGTAACAAAATCATCCACTACAGCGGAAAACTGTGGGGCTATGCCCAAGACAATTTTTCCTTCTCTTAATGTCATCCTATTTAGAGCCAGTACTGCTCCAATTGACCCACAAGTTAAGGTAATATTATCCTCTGTCAATGTAACATCTTTAGAATAGTAGCCGGCGATAGCCTGTTTTAGCTTGGAATCGGATTCGGGGTAATGGGCGATTTCATTAAAAAGGTCTTTGGGCAAATCAAGGCCCGGCCAAGCTCCATAGGGATTAGACCCCATTGAACAATCGATTTTATAAGGAAAATCTGATAAATGCTCTGAATAGTCGTTTCTCACTTGATCTAAAATATATTTATTAATTCCATACATTTTTTTGTCCCCCAGGTAAATTTTCATGTTGATTAATATATTGTATTATATGAAGAATATCAAGACCTTTCATCCTTTAAACATAAAAAACCTCCTTTTGATTTATACTTTCAGTAGGCATAGTAGGATCAAAAGGGAGGAAAATAGAAAAAGCACTTGGAGAAGTGCTCTGTCTCAACAATACATCTTCTACCATGCTACCATCTTACCGTATTTTTGTATAAATAGTTTATTCTACCATCCTACTTGCATTAATTCTACTTAAATACAAACTGTTTTGTCAAGAGTAGTTTATATGCTATTTGCTTTTCGATATTCTGCAATTAGCAAATCAACCATAGCGCCATAGCTTTTAACTCCGGTTTTTTGATTTTGAGTTTTAAGGTAAGTGTCATTTATTTTGTTGGATATTCTTTCTACAGGGCCGGAGTATTTACTCCAAAACTCATTATTATATCTTATATCACGCGCAACTCCTTTGCAGTAAGTGGCTAACAATTCACTGTGTTTGGTTTTATCTACTTTTTTTAAAGCGCTCATTGTGTAATTTAAAGCAGAAAGAGTTCCTGAATATTGAAAGTAAATATCGGGATGATTAATGCATGCAATGTATGCTATAAAGTTGGCTTCATCTTCCCGGGCAAAACCCATCTGATGTGCCATCTCATGGGCTATGACAAATGGGAAGAAAGGGTCCGGTATGTGCATATTTACATTTGCCTCGCCGGTGAAAGGGAAGAAGAAACCTGTAATTCCGGTATAGCTCATTGGCTTTGATAGAATTATCCCTTTAGGCCTGCCATAATTTTTATCTAGATTAGGATAACATAGTGAAGCATTTTCAAAGCCTTTATAGGCAATTTTTAGAGCCTCTGCTTTTTCATAAGGAAGTTTCATTATACTGTCGGCGTTTTCATTTAAATCTTTTCGCAGATTGTTTGCCCGGGAAATCAAAATTTGACAAAGATTCACTAATTCTTCTTGTGTTGGCTCTTTTGTATCCAAATATAATGTTTCATTGAGTCTTGCTCGATTGTAATTTAGTCCCCAGAGCAGCTGAAAAGCAAGATAAATTATCCCCACTGCAGTTATTAAATTTAAAAAATACCTTTTTAAGAGTTTTAGTTCTTTCCTTTGAATAAAATAAAATCCAAAACGGAAAGTATAGACTGTTATAACAATCACCAAAAGCACAATTATTATTTCTGCCAATGAAAAAGGAAAGACACTTGTGAGCCCACTAAGACTTCGACTGATTATTTTGTA
>JAMNZY010000070.1 GCA_023622055.1 Bacillota bacterium | reverse complement strand
TAGTTTGTTTATGCGGGAGCGGTCTTACACCGCAAGTAATTAAAATGAATGATATCAAATAATTTGGTGAAAGTTTAGTAAAAAGGAGTAAAAAGAGGAATGGGTGAGGAATGTGAAGGGGAAAGTTAAAATTATTGGAGCAATTATTGTAGGTATCATGCTAATTGCTGCTATTTTATACAATTCTGCAAAACCAATAAGTGCAGAGTTACTTGAAATACAGCCACAGGTTATAGCCAGGTCTTTTAAGTGGCCAAATAATTACCCTTCAGGTGGAAGAAGGTCAGCAGGTTAGTAAAAATGATTTGCTGGCAATGGTAGATTCTACGGAATTGGAATTTCAGCTAAAACAATTGCAGGCTGAACTGGCAAGTCTTAAAGGGGAAGAAGCTGATAGGCATAAACAGCCTTTAGAATCCAGTATCAAAAGTCAGGAGCTTTTAGTAGAAAAAGCTAAACTTGACTTAAAGGCCATTGAAAATGATTTTGTAAGAATAGAGATCTTGTATAAAGAAGGTGCCATTTCAGCAAAGGAGTATGAAGATGCACAAAATATGCTGGAGACTGCAAAGCTAAACCTTAGGCAGCAAGAAGAAGCCCTGGCACTCCTTTATGAATCATCTAAGCCCACCAGTGGCTCTCAGCAGTTTTACGCAGGAAGAGCTGAGGCCTTGCGGTCACAAATGGAACTTGTTAAACATCGCATAGAAAAGAGCCGTATCACTGCCCCGGCAGAGGGAGTGGTGGCAAACCTTGATGTGACAAAAGGTGATGTGGTAAATCCCGGCATGAAATTGATGGACATTTTTGCAGGTGAAGAATACTTGGTAGAGGTTTTTGTCCTGGCAGAATCAGCGGCAAGTGTAACAGAAGGCACGAAAGTAAAACTTATTCAGGATAGGAAAGGTGAAGATATTTCCTTTGATGGAGTAGTGGAGAAGATAGCTCCAGCTGCAGTGGAAATGATATCAGCTTTGGGCCTTGAAGAAAGCCGGGTTAAGGTGACAGTAAAGCCGGAGTTTCCCGAAGGCTTTCCCGTATTTCCGGGAAGTGTATTAGATGTTGAATTTACTACTGATAAAAAGGAAAATGTCCTTGCCGTGCCCAAAACCGCTCTGTTTCCATATGAAAATGGCAAAGCTTTGTGGAAGGTAGAAGATGGCAAAGCCAAAATCCAGCCTGTGGAAACGGGATTTGAAAATGACAGCCACGTAGTTGTTACAAAGGGCCTTGAACCAGGAGATTTGATTATTTTAAATCCACAGCTAGATGGCCTAAAGGAAGGAAAAAAGATAACTGTTCCCGGAAAGTGAAAAATATATGCAATATCCATATTGACATTATCTAGGAATCAGTATATATTTACCTTAAAACCAACTAAAATAGTAGGATTTATACCCGCGTGTTAACATTTATATTCATTAGTTAATGGGAAAATAATTAATAGAGGTGTAGCTTTATGACAAAGACAAAAGAAGGCGGCAGTTTGATTGTCAAGCTGCTGGCAAGTATTGCTATCGGAATTGTAATAGGTATTCAAATAATTTTCTTCACCATTCCCTTGGTTATCCTGGGATTTATTGCTCCTGCCATAGCTGAACTAAAATCCAATGCCAGTCGATTTATGGGTATTACTATCTTGCTTGCGTACCTATCTTCAGTTGGAGCTGCAGCTTTTGCCATGATAGCCGGCTATATTATAATACCTCATTTATCTATTGCATCAAATGTTGGAGATTTAAGGGAAATCCCGGCGCCAATAATCGAACTAAATGTACCGCAAATATTTGGCGTCATGAGTGCCCTGGTCTTGGCCTTAATGTTGGGGCTGGCAGCAGCAAACACCAAAGCTGAAACAGTGAAAAAACTGTTAAATGAATTTCAAAAAATCGTCCTATATATAGTGCAGAGCATAGTAATTCCCATACTGCCCATTTTCATAGCCACCACTTTTGCAGGCCTAGCCTATGAAGGCAGCATAACAAGACAACTACCTGTTTTTATACAAATAATACTCCTGGTAATTCTGGGCCACTTTATATGGCTGGCTGTCCTTTATACTTTAGGTGGAGCTATATCCGGCAAAAACCCCTTAAATGT
>JAMNZY010000083.1 GCA_023622055.1 Bacillota bacterium | reverse complement strand
GGCCATAGGAGCGGGCTTGTACAAAAGAATGGCAGTCCTTTTGACAATCTTGGCAGAACATATCTTCTCTTTGTATTTCTAAAGGCTTCCCGCACTTTTTGCATAAAGGTTCACCTAAAGGTAATATCATGTCTCTGCACTGCTTACATATGATTGACGATGGCTGCAGAAGTTTACTGCTGCATATAAGGCAGTAAGGTTTATGAGGAAATAGTAGATCTAAAAAAAGATTCGCCACATGGGCATTTTTCCTCATGGTATCCCTCACTGATTGGTTTTGTAAATATATAGAATTAAGTATATAATTCTACAAAGTTTTACCAGATTCCTCCTTTTAGTATCTAAGCACTTTGGGGATTGTCGAAAAGAGCAAAATAGCTCTATAAAATAGCAAGCCCTGCAGTCATTACGACTACAGGGTTTTTATTGGCCCTTAAGCTTATTTTACTTTTGACTTTTTGACTTCGTAACCCATTTTCTTAATTGAATCTTCGATTTCTTCTATGGAAACTTTTTCTTCGTCAAAGTCCAGTTTTACTTTACTTGAATTAAATAGCACTTTTACTGTATCATGGTCAACACCATCTAAGCTCTTTACGGCTCCTTCGATTTTTTGCATGCAAGAGGGACATGCCAGTGTTTCTAATTGTATTGTTGCAGATTTCATATTGCAATCTCCTCTCTTAAATTTATTTTAGGCGATAGCCTAGCAATCTCATGCCGTTTAGTATAACAGCCAAGATACTGCCTTCATGTACCAACATGCCTATGGACATATTTACCCAATCGCCAAATATTAAGCCCGTTAAGAGTACTACTACAACACCAAGTGCGATAAAAATGTTTTGTTTCATATTCCATGCTGTAGCCTTTGCCAGCCCTAAAGCGTGGGGTAAGCGGCTAAAATCAGAATTCATCAGCACAATATCTGATGTCTCTATGGCCACGTCTGTGCCCCCACCCATGGCTATGCCGATATTGGCCAAGGCCAGGGAGGGACTGTCATTGACTCCATCTCCCACAAAAGCTACGATTTGACCTTTTTCGATTAAATTTTTAATATAAGCTGCTTTGTCTTCAGGCAGCATGTTTCCATGGGCCTCAGTTAAGCCCAGCTCCCGGCTTACTGCATCAACAGTTCCTTGGTTGTCACCGGAAAGCATTATTAGGTTTTTGACTCCTAGTTTCTTCAGCTTCTGCAGGTCTTCTTTAACACCAGGACGGATTTGGTCCCGGACCCCCATTAAAATCTTCAATTCCCCATCTACGGCGGTTAATACAAGGGAATTTCCATTTTTCTCGAAAAGCTCTATATCAGCTTTGGCTTTATCATCTAGTTTCACATTTTCCCTTTCCATTAATGCAACGTTACCGACTGCCACTCTGCGGCCATTCACATTTGCTACAATTCCCTCGCCTTTTACAACTTCTGTGTTTTCAACGGGGAAGAATGTGGTTTCACCGATTTCTTCCAGCACCGCTTTGGCCAAAGGATGATCCGATTCCCGTTCAATACTGGCAAGATATCCTAAAGCTTCCTCTATATTATCTCCATAATATACTTTTTCTGCAACGGAAGGATTTCCTACAGTAAGGGTCCCTGTCTTGTCAAAGACCATTGTATCTAATCTGCTAAAGTCACCAATTACCTCACTGCCCTTTAGAAGTACACCATTTCGGGCTCCATTGCCTATACCTGCCACATTGGATACCGGCACGCCAATGACTAGGGCTCCGGGACAGCCTAAAACTAAAATGGTTATTGAAAGTTCCACATCCCTTGTAAACAGCCAGACTATAAAGGATAAGAGAAGGACTGCCGGTGTATAGTTTTTAGAGAAGCGGTCAATAAAGCGCTCTACTTCTGATTTTGAATCCTGGGCTTCTTCCACCAGTTCGATGATCTTGCCGAAGGTAGTATCCTCGCCTACACGGTCAGCTACGATTTGTAGCGTTCCATTGTCTAATATGGTACCTGCAAATACCTTTGACCCCTTTTCCTTGCTGACGGGAATAGACTCTCCTGTGATGCTGGCTTCATTGACACTGCCTTCGCCAGATAAAACTGTGCCGTCAACGGGGACTTTGGCACCGGTTTTAACAAGTAAAATATCCCCTACGTCCACTTCATCTACTTCAACTTCTACAAACTCTCCGTTTTCCATTTGTTTTAATGCACTTTCCGGGGCCATTTCCGTTAGTTCTTTTATGGCAGAACGAGTTTTATTTAATGTGTGCTGCTCCAAATATGCCCCAAATAGAAATAAAAAAGTTACAATTGCTGACTCTTCATAATTTTGAATTAAAAAGGCGCCGATAACTGCGATTGTGACTAAAACATCAATGCTTACCACTTTTACCCGCAGAGCCTGATATGCCTGTATGACAATAGGTGCTGCACCTAAAATAGAGGCGGCAATCAATGACCAGATAAAGACATTCATATTGCCCAAAGTCCACTTGCTAATAAAGGCAGCAGCTATTAAAATACCGCTTAACAAAGTTATTGAATTTTTATTTCTTAAAATATAGTACTGCACTTTCTCCTTCTCCTATTTATATAGTTCCTCTTTTCTTTATCCGTGGTATGCCTCGTCAAGTTCTGCCAACATGTTGTAAACTGCTTCATATGTTTCACACACATCATCTGGCACAGTATAGTTATTTGTCACTTCCCGCAATTCTTCAAACTCTTTGATTAAATCCGGCTTTTCCGCTCCCGCTTCTTTAATTTTAGCATCGATTTCATTAAAAATTTTGTGCACCTGGTGGAATTCTGGGTGGGTTCCCCCGTGGACCCTTGCCACTATAGGCACAAACTGTTGTAGTTTTTCTAGATTTTTCTCTTTTATTTGGTTAAATGTTGTCATGATATATCCTCCCTATGTATTTATTGTTTTTATATTATATAAAGGTCTGTATCTTGCCTCACGGTTATTATACCCTAAAATAGTCAATTAGAATATGATTTAAGTCACAATCCCATGAAAAAGAGCCGTCTAGTTGAGACGGCTCTTTAAATAGGCATTTATAAATTCATCCAGTTCCCCATCCATTACAGCTTGAACATTGCCAACTTCTACATTTGTCCTGTGGTCTTTTACGAGACTGTAGGGATGGAAAATGTAAGATCTTATCTGGCTTCCCCAAGCTATTTCTTTCTGGTCTCCCCTTAATTTTTCCAGCTCTTGCTGCTGGCGCTCCTGATACAAATCAAAAAGTCTGGCTTTTAAAATCTTCATGGCTGTGTTTCGGTTGCTCTGCTGAGAGCGCTCGTTTTGACAAGAAACTACAATCCCGGTGGGGATATGGGTTATCCGCACTGCTGACTCCGTTTTGTTTACGTGTTGACCTCCTGCCCCTCCTGCACGGAAAGTTTCTATTTTAAGGTCTTCTGGCTTGATGTCCACCTGAATATCATCGTCGATTTCCGGCATTACATCCACTGAAGCAAAGGAAGTGTGGCGCCTGCCGGCAGCATCAAAGGGAGATATTCTAACTAAGCGGTGGACGCCCTTTTCTGCTTTCAAGTACCCGTATGCATTTAGACCTTCCACCAGTATTGTGACACTTTTTATCCCTGCTTCGTCTCCAGGCAGCAAATCAAGGGTGCTCACCTTATATCCCTTATCTTCAGCCCACCGGGTATACATGCGAAGGAGCATACTTGCCCAGTCTTGAGCTTCAGTTCCGCCAGCTCCCGCATGGAGGGAGAGTATGGCATTTTTGGCATCATATTTCCCGGAAAGGAGAGTTTCCAATTTGGTTTTTTCTAAGAGCTGTTTAAAATTTTTAGTTTCTTGAGCCAGTTCTTGCTCCAGTTCACTGTCATTTGTTTCAGCACAAAGCTCCAGGAGGATTTCCAGGTCTTCATACTTTTTAACAAGGGTATTATAATTTTTTACCTTGCTCTTTAGATTGTTCAGCTCTTGCAGGATTTTTTGAGCATTCTCCTGGTCATCCCAAAAATCAGAGGACATGGTTTTTTGCTCCAGGGAATCTATTTTAGCATTTAGTTTGTCGATTTCAAAGTGAATCCCTCAATTCACTTAAAATAGGCTTTGCCGATTCGATTTCTGATTTGTATTCATCCAGCATCTTCATCCCTCTTTCACATTAGATTTTTGTATTAAACTGTCCTGCCACAGCATTTTTTATATTTTTTGCCACTGCCGCAGGGGCATGGGTCGTTGCGGCCGATTTTCTTTTCCTTCCGCACCGGCTGAGGTTTTTCTCCGCTGTCACTGTGAGAATAGGACATGTTGTAGGTCTTTTGACGTCTCTCTGGTGCTGCCTTCACTTGAACCCGGAAAAGGTAGCGGACAGTATCTTCTTGGATGCTCCTTATCATGTCCTGGAACATCTCATAGCCTTCAAATTTGTACTCCATCACCGGATCCCGCTGACCGTAAGCTCTAAGACCGATGCCTTCCCGCAACTGGTCCATGGCATCAATGTGATCCATCCACTTTTGGTCAACTGTCTTCAGCAGGACATATCGCTCCAGTTCCCGCATGGTATCGCTGCCCAATTCCTCTTCCTTTTTGTCATAGGCAGCTAATGCTTTGCTGATAAGCTCCTGGCGCAGGTCATCTCTGGACAAGTCTTGCTCTTTCCCTTCAAAGTCATATCTGATTTGGAAAATGTCCATTAGATATTCAGAAAGGCCCTTTAAATCCCATTCTTCCGGGTGAATGTCCTTTGACACATATATGTCCAAGAGCCTGTCGATGACCTGTGTAATCATGTCTATTATGCTGTCTTTTGTGTTTTCATTTTCCAAAACCTGGCGCCGCTGTGAGTAAATGACTTCCCTCTGTGTGTTCATTACATCATCATATTCTAAAACATGTTTTCTAATGTTAAAGTTGTGGGCTTCTACTTTCTTTTGGGCATTTTCGATGGATTTTGTTATTATGGGATGCTCAATGGGCTGATCCTCTTCCATGCCCAATTTATCCATAATCCCCTTGATATTGTCACCGCCGAAGAGCCTCATCAGGTCATCTTCTAAGGAAATGTAAAATCTGGATGACCCCGGGTCTCCTTGACGGCCGGCCCGTCCCCGAAGCTGGTTGTCAATGCGCCGAGATTCGTGCCTTTCGGTACCTATGATATGCAGGCCCCCTAATTCCGGCACGCCTTCCCCTAATACTATGTCAGTGCCACGGCCGGCCATGTTGGTGGCAATGGTAACGGCACCTTTTTGACCGGCTCGAGCCACTATTTCTGCCTCTTTTTCATGATACTTGGCATTTAACACTTGATGGGGGATTCCCTTTCGCTTTAGCATGCTGCTTAAAAGCTCCGACTTTTCAATGGAAACGGTGCCCACAAGGACAGGCTGACCTCTGCGATAGCAGTCTTCAATTTCTTCAACTACAGCGTTGAGTTTGGCCTTTTCCGTCTTGTAAATCACATCAGGATAGTCTACTCTGATCATGGGCTTGTTGGTGGGTATAACTACTACGTCAAGGCCGTAAATACTTCTAAATTCTTCTTCCTCGGTAGCTGCAGTACCTGTCATACCGGCTAATTTCTTGTACATGCGGAAGTAATTTTGAAAGGTGATGGTGGCAAGGGTCTTGCTCTCATTTTCCACCTTTACCCCTTCCTTGGCTTCAATGGCCTGATGCAAGCCGTCACTGTATCTTCGGCCAAACATGAGCCTTCCGGTAAATTCATCTACGATGATTACCTGCCCGTCTTTTACAACATAGTCTCTATCCCGCTTCATCAGTGCATGGGCCTTTAATGCTTGCTGCAGGTGATGTAAAAGTTCTATGTTTTCTTCGTCATAGAGATTATCTACACCTAAAAACTGCTCACATTTCTTAATGCCTTTTTCCGTAGGTATTACACTGTGGGCCTTTTCGTCTATGGTGTAGTCTTCATTTAAAACCAAGCGGGGGACAATCCGGGCAAATTTATAATATATATCAGTGGACTCTTCCAGCTGCCCTGATATTATAAGAGGAGTCCTGGCTTCATCGATGAGGATACTGTCAACTTCGTCAACAATGGCATAGTTTAAAGGCCTTTGGACCATGTGTTCTTTGTGGAGGACCATGTTGTCCCTTAAGTAGTCAAAACCAAATTCATTATTGGTGCCGTAAGTTATGTCTGCATTGTATGCTTTTTTCCGCTCCTGATAGTCTAAGCCGTGGACAATTAGACCTACTTCCAGGCCTAAAAATTTGTATATTTGGCCCATCCACTCGCTGTCTCTTTTGGCCAGATAGTCGTTTACTGTAACCACATGGACCCCTTTGCCGGTGAGGGCATTTAAATAAACAGGCATTGTAGCAACAAGAGTTTTACCTTCACCAGTCTTCATTTCCGCTATGCGGCCCTGGTGCAGTACAATGCCTCCCATTAATTGGACATCAAAAGGCCTCATGTTTAACGTCCTTTTTGCTGCTTCTCTCACTACTGCAAAGGCTTCAGGAAGTATGTCGTCTAACGTTTCGCCCTTAGCTAGGCGCCCTTTAAATTCCTCTGTCTTGTTGCGCAGTTCACTATCACTTAATCTCTCCATGGTAGACTCTAAAGCATTTATTTTATCAACAGTTTTTTGAAGTTTTTTAATTTCTCTTTCGTTGCTGTCCCCTAAGATTTTTTTTAATATGCCTAACACATTATCACCCCATTTATTTAAAACCACGGCTATTTACGCAAAACAACAATTAAGGAACCACTATCATGGTTCCTTATAATAACGCTTTATTCCTTCTACTTAATTGTATCATCTCATACTTGTTTTTTCAATTGACAGTGGCTTTTTTTGATTGGTATATAATGTTCCAAGAAGGGCAACAGAAACACAGATAATTATAAAGATAAATGCCAGTATAAAAACATCTTTTACTCCCATTATTACTGCCATGTCGCGAACTTCATTGACAGCTGAAAACATAGCTTTCCTGTGATATTCACTGCGCAGGCTAGAAAGAGTGCTGCTCAATGTGACACCAAAGACCATTCCCGTATTTCTTACCATGGCAGAGATGCCAGATGCAATGCCTCGTCTGTGTTCTGGCGCACTGCCTAAAATTATGACATTATTAGATGTTTCAAAAAATCCTCCCCCTACGCCAAAGATAAACATTACGCCAAAGATAAACATCCTCCAAATTACATCCACATGAGAAAAGAATTGGGCTGGCAGTGTGCCAAGCAAGAGCACTGACAGGCCGGCAAGGGCACTGCCAATGACACTCATAAGATTGGGATTTAATCTGTCAGACAGATTGCCAGCAAGAGCACTGACAGGCCGGCAAGGGCACTGCCAATGACACTCATGAGATTGGGATTTAATCTATCAGACAGATTGCCTCCCAAAGGAGCAAAAAACATCATGGCAACAGGAAATGCTATAACTGTAAAACCTATTGTTTCAGAAGGATATGATGCAGCTGTAAGCAAGATAGGTGCAAGAAATGTCATGACCAATTGCGCTGCAAAGTACAGGAAACTACAGATTAAACCACATACGAAAATTTTGTTGGAAAACAGGTTTAGGTCCAGCATGGGTTCGGGAGTCTTTTTCTCCACAATTATAAAGGCTATAAAGGATATTATGGCTGTTGTGATTAAAACCAAAGATGTATTGGACAGCCAGCCTATGTACGGACCTCTGTTTATGAAAAACAAAAGGCTCATGAGAAAAACTAGAGCTAATATTGTCCCACAATAGTCAAAGCCTTTACCTCTTTTCACAGTTTGTTCCGGAATAACCAACCTGGATGTTATCAAAGCGATTATACCTAAAGGTATATTTATAAAAAAGATATATTTACAGGGAAACTTTGATAAAATAAGACCGCCTAGAGATGGGCCTATACTGAGGCCTAAAGATACTGAAATAATGTAAAAGCTCATTGCCCTGCCCCGTTCCTGTGGAGGGAAATAAGATGTAATCAAAGCTGGTATAGAAGCTAAAAGGAGGCTTGCTCCAATAGCTTGAAAAACCCTTGCAGCTATCAATAGGAACAAATTGGGCATAAAGGCACACAAGGTTGTTCCTAATGTAAAAATAAAAAGTCCCGCCTCAAAGGGTTTTTTGTAACCATATATGTCGCCAATTCGGCCAGAAGTGAGCAGTAAACTTGCCAGCACCAGCAGATACGCAGAAGAAATCCAGCTTACTGTCTGCAAAGGAGCATTAAAAAATTCAGCAAATGTAGGCATTGCCACATTCATGACACTTGAATCTACGGTTGTCATGGATCCTGCTATCATTAGCGGTATTAAAAATTTGTATTTGTTTTTCATGAATTACCTCCAAAACTACAATATTTAATTTTCTCGCAAAATTATATCGGTTACCAAAAACCCCCTTGGCACATATTTATGGCATTTAACACTGCTTGTGATGCCCCTTCATAAATGTCGTTAACTACTAAGGCACAGCCTAAAAGGTGTTCCTCTTTTCCCTGGGCCAAAACCGAAACCAAAACTGATATGGCATCAATATTGCCTATTTTATAATTACATATATCATCTAAAGCAATGACAAAGCTATTCCCCATGCACAGTTGAATTGCATTTATTGTGGCATGGGCTGTGGTGCTCACTTGGCTTTTAAAAGATGCAGCACCTTTGGCCTTTCCTTCAAAGACCCTTCCCAGAGAGTCTTCCAGTAAGACTTTGACTTCTAGGTTTTGTTGAGTTTTACATGTTGATATTCCTTTAATTTTAAGTGGTGCCTTTGTTAAAAGGCCTCTTTCATCTTTTATCTGAGAAACACAGGTTTTCTCAAGATCTGTTTGAGCCCCCAGAAAAGCTATAAGGGTAGACTCTATGTCTCGCACTATTTCCTTTGGACTCTTGCCCGCTTTTGATACCACACGAATCTCTGATAATTTACATTCAGGATCCGTCTTGACTTCAGCAGATACAATGTCTTTTATTTCCCTTAAAAAATTTTCACAACGGGAAATAATTTCATCTTTTTCTAGAAATTCATTCACAAAATCACCCCACGTCCTTATTGGTTAAATTCGACTTTTTTATTCTAAGTCCTTCTATACAAACAAAAAAACCTGCCTTTTAAGGCAGGTTTTAGTAGTTATATTAAAGTTCAGGCTCAATTAAGCCGTAATTTCCATCACGTCGTTTATATACCACATTCACTTGATCAGTTTCTGCATTGGCAAAGACAAAGAAACTATGACCTAAAAGTTCCATCTGCATTACGGCTTCCTCTATATCCATTGGTTTTAAAGCAAACCGCTTTACTTTTACAACTCTTGGTTCATTTTCTTCCCATGCTCTTTGTTCTGTGCTGTTGTATTTAAGAGCACTTTTCTTGATGTTGCGGGACATTTTTGTCTTGTATTTTTCTATCTGTTTTTCCAGTTTGTCCACAACTAAGTCTATTGAGGAATACATGTCATTGGTCTCTGTTTCACCTCTAAGTATCATACCATTGATAGGCATCGTTACTTCTACTTTATGTCTATCCTTTTCCACGCTTAAGGTCACCTGGGCAGTAACTGGGCTTTCAAAAAAACGTTCGAGCTTTCCGACTTTTTTCTCTGCATATTCTTTTAATGCTTGTGTTACATTGATATTTTTACCGCTTACATTAACCTTCATAAAAGCTCAACTCCCCTCTGGGATATTTTTATAAAATGCATAAAAAGTAATGCATTTTATTCAACATCCGATACCATTTATATGTAATATATAAAATTTAATGTATAATAAAAGCCCGAGCATAAAACGACCCGGGCTTGTTTTTCACGCTATATAACTGTTACATTTGCGGCTTGAGGGCCTTTTTGTCCTTCCACAATATCAAATTCCACATTGTCGCCTTCTTTTAAGGTTTTGAAACCTTCTTGCTGGATTGCGGAATAGTGGACAAAAACGTCTTTCTCGCCTTCAACTTCAATAAAACCATAACCTTTTTCTTGGTTAAACCATTTTACTTTACCTTGCAATTATTCATTCCTCCTAAAGCTAAATAAAAAGAGGGCCCTTCTTTTCTCAAATATATCACACTGAAAAAGCAAAGTCAAATCAAACATTTTGCTATTTTTTTCATATAATGAAAGTACCAATCCGGCTACAGCAGCACGTTAGGAGGATTTATATGAAACCTTTTAAAAAGCTTAAAAATATTTTTTCAAAATTGGTAAAAAATAACAGCCAGCAAGAGGATAAAATTGAAGTATGCCTCCCCGGCCTTACTATAAAAATGTCCAGAAATATTGATTTGGATACGCCCCATGAAGTTACAGTGGTAATCCCTAGGGCCGAAATGCGCAAAATATGCGCCAACGAAGATTGCATCAAACGGGGCTACGAGATTATATACAGCAGCATAACTGTAGTCCATGCCCCTAGACATCCTCTCGCAGGCCCACCTGATTAGTCGTAAAAACAACTTCCTCCTATAAACTCCCGGATAATTGAGGTAAGGGGAATGTCTCTTTCATCTTCAATAGGTTCAAAGTATTCCAGAAACTTTAGCAGATGTTTTGCCTTGATATATTCTGGTTCATCGGGAGGAATCTCCTTAAGAAGGGGTTCTGCGTATTTTTTAATTACAGCCATTTCATAAACTAAAGCAGAATTAAACATTACATCGGCTTCTTCCTGATAGGGGAAAATGTTTTTTTCTGCACCTTTTAATACCTTTGGCCACACTGATATGGTGGTCTTTGCATCAATGGATCTTTGCCAGCTATCTCTCACTAAACGCCTCAACAGTCTTGTGTCCGTTGTAGAAATGCGATTGTGATTGTCTATGCTCAGCTGGGTCAAAGCACTGACATAAATTTTAAATTTGTTTTCTTTGGGAATGGAAGCTGTCAAGCGCTCATTTAACCCATGGATACCTTCGATGATAATAGGCTGATCCTTTTCAATTTTTGTAAGGGTATCTGGGTATTCTCGCTTTCCTGTATGAAAGTTGTACCTGGGCACCAGCACTTCTTTCCCTTGAATGAGTTTTGTCAAATGCTGGTTAAATAAGCGAAGGTCAATAGCCTCTAATGCCTCAAAATCCGGCTTACCGTCATCGCCCAGGGGAGTTTTGTCTCTATCTAAGAAATAATCGTCCAGGGAAATGGATATGGGTCTTAGCCCATTTACCCTCAGTTGAACGATTAGCCTTTGGGCAAAGGTTGTCTTGCCAGAAGAGGAAGGACCTGCAATTAGGATTATCCTCAGCCGTTCCCTTTCACTGGCTATAGTGTCTGCAATTTGGGCTATCTTTTTTTCATGTAGGGCTTCTGCTACCCTTATGATTTCACCACTTTTACCTGATGTAATAAGGTCATTTAGAGCTCCCACATCTGGAACACCTAAAATGTGGGCCCACGTTCATGGTACTCTGCTAAATGAGTTGGATTGGCTCTGTTGGGATGTTGGAGTATAATTCCAGGTAAATAGAATTTTAGGCCAAACCATTTTAAGTAGCCGGTGGACGGCAGCATGTACCCGTAAAAATAATCTTTAGTGCCATCTATTTCATATACATTTAAGAAGTCGCTTTTCCTGTACTTTAATACACGAACCTTGTCATCCATTCCTGCTTCCTTAAACATTGCTATTGCTTCATGGATGGGCATTTTCTGTTTTTTAATAGGTATATCACGCTCAACTAGCTGCCGCATGCGCTTTTCAATATTTTCCACGTCATCTTCGCTCAATGGCTCTTTTCTCACCACCTCACAGTAGAGACCATCTCCCAATGAGTGTTCCACATAGACCTTAGAATCAGGGTAGATATCATAGCATGCCTTGACAAATAAAAATATAAGGGACCGAAGATAAATTTTCATGCCTATTTCTGAGGACATGTCTAAGAATTCCACTTCACAGTCCCCGTCAAGGACGTAGGTTAGTTCCCTTAGACAGCCATTTACTATGGCTGCAACGATGGGGGAAGAAAAATTTTTTTGATACTCTTTTCCCAGCTCTTGTAAGGTTACAGGGCCATCAAAGGTCTTTGCTCCAAAACCTTTAACAGTAATTTTCATATCTAACACCTCTTTTCTTGCCTTATCTGTATATAGGGTGCCCTAAATTCGCCTTTAAAACTACCGGCTTGCTCCTCCGCCGCCACTGCGGCCGCCGCCGAAGCCGCCTCCGCCAAAACCGCCGAATCCGCCTCCACCGAAGCCACCTCCATGAAATCCTCCGCCACCAAAGGGGCCAAAGGGACCGTTAAAAGGGCCTCTGCGGTAATACCGGCGACTGCCTCTTTTTCTCGTAGAAAAATATATTATTATAATAAAAATCACTAAGGCAATAATTAAGTCTAGCAGTAAATCATCATCTTCTTCCACCAAGTAGGATTCAAGACCGGAAAGGTCGCTGCCTGATAGGTCAAGGCCATATTCCTTGGCCACTTCGGAAGAAACGGCCATAAAGGTATCTTTGATTCCCCGAGAATACTCTCCCACTTCAAAAGCAGGCAGGGCAAAATTATCTAATATGGCCCCTGCCTTGCCGTCATTTATGGCACCTTCCAAGCCATATCCTACTTCAATTCTTATGCGCCCTCTTTGATTTGCCAGAAGGCTTTCTTTATTTACCAGAATTAAAACACCGTTGTTTTTTTCTTTATCCCCTATGCCCCAGTTTCTAAACAAGTTCAGGGCATAGTCCTCAATCTCCATCTTAGCTAGATCATTTACTGTCACTACCACAATCTGCGCTTTTGTCTTGTCATCTAGTGCTTTGGCTATTTTCCGCATTTCCTGTTCATCTTGACTTTCTATGAGATCGGCATAGTCAAATACGTAGAGATTTGTTTGAGGCTTTGGGGGAATAGTTTCTGCCAGAGCGGTTTGTGAAAACAGTATTACAAAACTAAAAACAAACACTGACAGTATTGCCAGTAACGTTTTACCTCTTCTGCGAAAGGGCCTTATTGTGCTGGATATCATTAAAATTCACCGCCTTTGTTACTGAGGAGTTTAAGGCTGTTTGTTTTCACTGCTAAAATCTACTTTAGGTGCCTGAGTTGCCCCTTCTTCCGCTTGGAAATAGTCTTTTCTTTCAAATCCAAACATATTGGCAAAAATAGCTGTAGGAAATCTCCTTATTTTTGTATTATATGCCTGGACTGCGTTATTATAATCCATGCGGGCTACTGCTATGCGGTTTTCGGTGCCAGCCAGTTCATCGGAAAGCTGCCTGAAATTGGCATCGGCCTTAAGCTGGGGATAGTTTTCTGCAATGGCAAGAAGTCTTGACAGTGCTCCTGACAGCTCCTGATTGGCTTCAGCCATTTCTGATAGTGAGCCTGCACCTATGAGCTTTTCCCTTGCCCTTGTAACTTCTGTAAAAATAGTCTCTTCGTGGGCAGCATAACCTTTTACTGTGCTGACTAAATTAGGTATCAAATCTAAACGGCGCTGGAGTTGATTTTCTACCTGACTCCAGGCGCTATTTACAGCTTCTTCAGCTGTCACCAAACCGTTGTAGGTTGAAAAAGCAAATAAAGCAAGTACTGCTATTATGGTTAATAGAGCTATTACTCCTTGTAGTCCCTTTTTCAATTAAAACCCTCCTCAAAAAATAGTTACATTTAATATTATACATGAAAAATTATAGGATGGGGCTGGAAAATTTAAAAATTATCAAGAGTGCAATAGAAAAAGCAGCCTTTGCTGCTTAAAATCAATTATTTTTTTAATTCCATAGATTTGGCCTTTTGTACTTCTTCTTGCAGGAGCAGCCATATTTCTTTAAAAAGGGCTCCAAAATTAGGCGATGAACGCAAAGACATAATATCTCTAGGCCTAGGTATATCCACCGGCACTACAGCTTTCACTTTGCCAGGATGAGCAGTCATTACCATAATTCTATCTGCCAAAACTAGGGCTTCATCAATACTGTGAGTTATAAAGAGGGAAGTTTTTCCACTGCCTTCCCATATTTTTAAAAGCTCTTGCTGAAGAAGCAGACGATTTTGTTCGTCAAGGGCACCAAAGGGCTCATCCATCAATAGTATTTCCGGATCACTTACAAAAGCCCTGGCCACATTGATCCTCTGTTTCATCCCACCGGACAGTTGGTGAGGAAAAGCGTCGGCAAATCCTTCAAGACCCATTAATTTTAAATATTGTTGGGCTATTTCCCGTCTCTTATTTTTGGAAAAACCTCTGATTCTCAAACTGTAGGCTACATTTTCTGCCACCGTCATCCAGGGAAATATTGAGTCTCCCTGAAAGACCATAGACGTTAAGGGTTTATCCGGATTTTTTGACCGGATAATCACTTTTCCCCGAGTTTGTTTTTCTAGGCCTGCTAAAATTCTAAGGAGGGTTGTCTTGCCACAGCCACTGGGCCCTACAATACACAAAAATTCTCCTTCTCTAACAGACAAATTTATATTGTCAAGGGCAACAATTTCTTTTTGGCGGGCGTAAAAAATCTTGGTTAATTTTTCTAAAGTTATAGCTGCGGTGGGATTCACCATCGGTTCACCTCCTGTTGTTTTGCCAAGGTATGACTATTTTTTCGGCTGTTTCCAATAGATAGGAGAAGATATATCCTAAAAATGCTAGGGTAATGAGAGCTACAAACATTTTCTCGATATCAAACATATCGTAAGCCCGCCAAACCATCCATCCAACGCCGGCTTTAGCTGCAGAAAGTTCTGCCGCTACTATTAAAAGTAATGCAGTTCCCATTCCCAGTTTAAAGCCGGCAAATATCATAGGAAGTGCCCCCGGAAAAGCCACTGTTGTATAAAATTGATAGGGACTTGCGCCAAAGTTTTTGGCTACATCCAGGTATATGTCCTCTATGTTTAAAACACCGGCCATGGTATTAATCAATACTAAATAAAAAACACCGATAGCTATTGTAAATATCTTTGAAGCTTCGCCTAAGCCGAATACTATAAGAATTAATGGCATGATGGCCAGTTTTGGAATGGGGAAAGTAGCTGATACCATGGGCATTAAGCAGGCCCTTATAGGTGCGAAAAGGCCCATGGAAAGCCCCAAAATCACTCCTGGCACAGCCCCTGCCAAAAATCCCAAAACTATTCTTTGGGCGCTGATAAAAGTATGATACAGCAGCTCACCTGAATAGAGCATTGGCAGCATGGTCTTGAAAATCATAACTGGACTTGAGAAAAGGCGTATATCCACGATCTCCAGTCTTGCAAGAATCTCCCACAAAACCAGGAGCAAGGATGGTGATAAGAAAGCTAAAATTTTCAAAAATAGGGATTTATCCAATACTGCCGATTTTGATTCCCCTTTGGCTTCTTTTATTATTATCTGGCCAAGTTGTTTTTGAAGTGTTTCTTCAGCCAAACTCATGATGTCATCCCCTTTCTATATAAGGCGGCCGAAAATCAATGGCGATTTTCGGCCACAGCTATCTATTATTGATAACTGCCTAGTACTTTCACGGCATATTCCGCATAGCTGTTGTCTACTACATCCTCAGCATTTAATTCACCTTTTAATAAGCCCCTTTCTCTATACCAGTCAAGGTCCATTTGGACGCCCTTCATGCGCACAAAGCCATCGGGATTGAGACCTACAGGGAACATTTTTTCATATAGCTCTTTGTCTGTAACAACGGAATATTCTGCAAGGATGGATATGATTTCATCTTTGTTTATATCCTTGAAGAAGGCATCGTTGTAGTCCCGCACAGATTTCAGATAGGCAATCATGAAACGTTTTGCCACTTCTGGTCTCTCAAGCATGCTCTTGCCATAGACCAACAGTGCTGTCTGCGCATGCGGATCATATTCTGAAGGATCCTTCCAGGGATCCGCTATATCTGCATCCATCGCAGCAGTGACAAATGGTTCAATTATCATGCCTCCGTCAATGCTCTTGTTGCTCATAGCTGCTACAATATCTGGAAAGCTCCTGATAACCTGCAAGTCTACATCGCTAGTGGTCATTCCAGCTTGATTTAATACCCTGTCCAGGGCAATCTCATCAAGGGAAGCTGTGCCTACCACTGCCAACTTCCGGCCTCTTAGGTCCTCAAAATCTTTGATTTCATCAACTAAGTCTTTTCGAATCATTAAGCGGTAATACCCCTGGCCCGCCACATTTATGCCTTTATCGGCAACAATCTTAATGGGTATGCCTCGAAGTATAGCATTAAACAGGCCTGATGCTGTTACAGTGCACCCAACATCAAGCTGGCCGGCTCCTAAGGCGTTTATCATATCTTGGCCGGTATTGAAAGCCACTGACTCGATTTCAATCCCCAGCTCCTCATAATAACCTTTGGCCATGCCGATGAGGACACCTGCGTCAGATACTACCTCTTTCATGCCCACCGTCACCTTTACTTTTGGAGAAAGAGGCTCGATTTCAAGCTCCTCATCTACAGTTTCCACTGTGCCCTGTTCAGGTAATGCTTCTTCTGGCTTTTCCTCTACTGCTTTCTGCTGACCACATCCTGCTATAAAGGCAGAAAGCAGCATTACAATTACAAGAAACAAAGCTATGCGCCTCAAAAAAACCACCCCTTTTAAAAAATTAACCTTCTTTATATATATTCAGAAGGCTCAAAAGGGGTTACGGTTAAACTTTTGAATATTTAGGGACGTACCTTTTTTATTCACTCATGAACAAAAACAAAAGGGGACGGGTACAAAAAATTCATCAGGATGAATTTTTTGTACCCGTCCCGAAATATTCATCGGCCGGTTAGTTGAAAGATAAAGCTTACTGCGTCTTCGAATACAGATGTATTTATGGAGTAATATATATATTGGCCCTTTCTTTCGTC
>JAMNZY010000020.1 GCA_023622055.1 Bacillota bacterium | reverse complement strand
ATATGCCAAGGCTACTGGCTTTTGTCACTTCAACCCCATTTATCACTTCCACTGTTGTTCGTCCCTTTGGTTGACAAACCAGCACTTTCATGTCAACTTTATCTTTCAATCCTTCGGCTATGTCCTGCACAGTTCTTTCCACGCCACCGATAAACGGAGCGTAAAGCTTATTGACTTGAAGGACTTTTATTTGCTTGCTGCTTTTCATATTCGCTATTCCTCCATTGCACTATTCAAAAGCTCCCAAGTCTGCTTTGCAGTATTATCCCAATTAAACCGCCTAGCACGTTTCAAACCTTGCAACCTTAATTGTTCGCGAAGAGAAGCATTTTCAACAAGTTTATATATACTATCGGCAATTTCTTCTGTATCGTATGGATTTACTAAAATTGCAGCATCTCCGACGACTTCCGGAATTGAAGTTGTGTTTGATGTAATTACAGGCGCCCCACATGCCATAGCTTCTAGGGGCGGTAAACCAAACCCTTCATAAAGAGATACATACGCAAATGCTATAGCTCCAGAATACAAGGCCGGTAAGTGTTCATCGGATACATAACCAGTAAAGTAAACCCTCGGCGGCAAATTACCAAAAGATAAATCCTTAAAAACCGTAGACTTCCCCTTCCCGCCCGCGAGGACCAACCACACATCATTGGGTATTTTATCCACGCTTCAAGCAATCGATGCAAGTTTTTTCTGGGCTCAAGAGAACTTAATGAAAGCATATAGTTAGGGTTTGGGATGCCAAGAAATTTTCGTGTATTATCTATCTCGTCCCGGCTTTTTGGGACAAAACGCTCATCTATTCCATTATGGATAACTGAAATTTTTTCTGATGAAATCCCCGTTATTTCCGCCAGTCTAGTTTTAGTAAATGCCGAGACAACAATAACCTTTTTAACTTTATTAACAAGTCGCGGAACCAAAAAACTGTACCATTTGGCAAACCAGGAATTGAACCATTCTGGATGTTCTAAGTTAGCAATATCGTGGATAGTTACAACTTGATTTTTAATGGCAAGCGGACCAGACCCGCATGGAGACCAAAGCAAATCCTCCTTGCTTACCCACCTAGGCAAGGCAAATTGCTCCCACAAATGGCCTAACCCTGACTTATGGGCAAATTTGCCAAACTGATCGACAATAGTAACATTTTCAAGCGATTTGTATTCGGCAGCAACAGGCCGTGGGCTAACAACACGTATCGCCGAAGATGGCAATCTTCGAGTAATCTCAAAAGCATAACGTTGGACCCCGGTTAATCGTTGAGTTGTAAAACGACCATTAAGAATGACCTGATTTCTCATACGAGAAACTCTCCTCATTTTTACTTTGAAAGCGATGCTCTCTAAAATTAACCTGAGATTTTAATGTGAATTGCTCCCACGCTGAGATCACGATCCATGTGACTAAAATGATAAATGTTGGATTATAAAAATGCTCTTCAAACATAAATAATCCGGTCATATGCAATGCCAAGAGTTTTTCTAATCCGAATCTTCCTCTAACACCACTTATTACACCTAAAGCCAAGATAAGAATTGACACAGCGATAATGAACCCAAATAACCATCCGTATTGCAGAGTGGCTTGTAAAAATGCATTATGGGTAGCACCTACAAGTTCTTCTATTTTTCCGGCACTTATACCAAATGCATTGTTCAAGATTAGGTTAATAGACATAATGTTTGTTTCGATACGACCTTGTAAATTTACGGATAAATTTGCAGGATCTGTCCATCTTTCCCAACCACCGGGAGGACCCCAAATAATTAATCCACATATAAAAATACTTATCAAAAGAACCGCTAATTTGATTGTTCTTTTCATTTTAATATTAAATAAAAGTACAAATACAAGTACAGCCAATGATACTATTGCCGGTGATCTGGTAAATGTCAAAGCAGCGCCTAGGCTCAAGACTATAATGCTGAACAGGATTATCCACTTACCTTTCCTATGCTGGTAGAACAAATATAAGCAAAGTGGAATAATCAAGCTAACTACTGGCATCGAAGCATTTGGATGTCCATGTATTCCAACTATTCTTGAAATGCCATAAACTGTAATCCATCTGCTGTCCTGCGCTGCAAGACCTATATTTTGAAGGAAATCAGTAAAGCCCAAAAATTGGAGAACCATTAC
>JAMNZY010000110.1 GCA_023622055.1 Bacillota bacterium | reverse complement strand
AGCTGCACTCCCAAAAATTTATGTTATTGAGCTGTTTTGCTGATACATCTGGCAAGATACAATAAGACAATGGGATATAAAATATATTTTTCTGCTGTGCTGCCAGTGTTAATAATAGGTATGCGAAACCTGTCTTTTTTAGGCCACAATAGCGGGACACCGCCAGGATTTAACATATCTGCCATAAGGTGCGACAGATATCCAATAGCAACATATTTTGTTATTTCCTCTTGCAAAGGAATGCCAATAATGCCTACAATTAACAACATCCCGACAATAGAGTGAGTAAAGCCTCTATGGCTGGAAACAGGCTTTTCCGTTATGGGACATAAAAATTTACTGCCCAACTTTGATTTAGGAGTATCAATATCCGGCAGCAAAGATCCCAAGATAGCTGCAACCACAGGCATATAAACTCCTTCGACGCCACATCTTAAAGCTATAGTATAGCCAACTGCAGCTCCAATAGCAGCATGGGTTTTCCAAAGCAATTGCAATCATCCTTTCTGCTTCCTGTGAATAAATATTGCTGTGAATATTTTGGAATAGTTTGTACCCGTCAAATATTCAATATTCATTATGGGCCTGTGCCGATACCATCGATTCTCCAGCCGCTTTTTTCTGATTCTTTTTTTAGTATGATAAATCTTGGCCAAATTCCATCATCGGAGGTTATTGGCTTTTTAAAATCAAAATAAACTTCAACTTTGTATTCCAACACTCCCGGCTCATGGCTAAATCCCTCTAATTCTGTTATCTTCATTACTTTTGCCCTTTTTATGTTGTAGTCAACTTTATCCCAGTTCTTGTTGAAAAGATAGTTGTTATCCATGTTGGTTGATAAATGCCGGGATAGATTCTTCCTGGTCATACATGCCCACACTGTTTTTATATCATGTTTGTCCAATGCATTAAAGTACTCTCTGATGATATCCTCCGGTTCCATTTTGGACAACTTGATTTCCAGCTCATCCTCATAATCGATATAGTCTGCAATCCACTCATCCCATTCTTTGTCGGTAACATCCTGTAGACTTTTTCTATCTAGAGAACAGGCAAAGGAATCGTGTCTGCCGGAATCAATATATGCCCCTATAATTTTGCCATTGTATTTTAGAACAATGCCCCTTGCGTCCCTTCTCGGTTCCAAAAATTCAGGAAGGGGTTCCCGAAGCCTGTAAATTTCCACTACAACCTCTTTCCCCAGATAATGGCTGAAATCAAAACCTATTTCCTTTGACAGCTCATTGTTATAGGCCCAGTATATCTTAACTGGATATTCTCCTGCCCCGTGTTTAAGATTGTCAGGCAGTTTTTCTTTTAAAGTGTTTACTCTATAGTCAACAGTCCAGTTGTATTTATTAAACAATTCCAATACCTGATATTCAATGTTTGTATCAGGATTTGTATACTCATTTAAATCTGCAATATATCTAAAGAAGTTGTAGTCAGGCTCAAGCTTTCTCCCGCCTTCATCTATGTACCCTATTTCGTAAAGAGTATCATATGCAAAAGTAATCTCTCTTTTGCTCCCATCTTTTCCATAATGGATTAATTTATTGTTTTTCAGGGCCATACCACTCATCTTGCCCATTTTAGATTCATCTGTCAAGGGCTTGCTTTCCTGAATCATGGTCATTATGTCTTGTATCATTTTATTGTCCACAATGGTTATGGGCTTTGCATCATTCCAGTAAGGACCGCTTTCATCAAAGATTATCTCGACTTTTGCAGTGTCTATATTCCCTTCAGATTGGTCTACTTCATGTAGAGCTTCATCTTTTGCGGTTTGTGTCCCGAACAAAGTATGTTTAGTAAGTCTAGTGACTCCCACAGCTGTTATTAAAACAACTCCTATAGCACACCACTTCCACAAGTTTTTCCTAAACATTACCACCTGGTGCCTCCATTCTGTACTGCTCCTTCACATTCATGAATATTTTGTACCCGTCCCCAAAATTCATCTGTCTGAATAATATCACGGTTGCCTTCCCTTTTCAACGAGATAATTATAGCCCCATAAGCAAAAAACACCTCTGCTATTATGTACAATAATCAGAGGTGTTTTCAATCTACTATGTATCTATTGAATAACTCTGCAGTAACCCAGCAATCTTGGGCCCCAATATGTGTCATTTGTCTTTGAAATTACAACACCTTGGGTGGAGCTGCTATGTATAAACTCACCATTGCCCATATATATGCCCACATGATGTATGTAGCCTTTCTCAGCAAAAGCTACCAAGTCTCCAGGTTTTGCTTCATTGGCACTTACAGCTTTGCCGAAATAGTATTGATCTTTTGCCACTCGCGGCAGATTTATGTTAAACTGCTTGTACACATAACTGGTAAAACCAGAACAATCAAAGCCTCCCGGCGATGAACCGGCACTTTTATAGGGTGTGCCAATAAAAGTTTTAGCAAAGTCCAACATTTGACTGACTAGATCATTGTCTTCCACTTTTGCCTCTTCTTCAGCTGCATTGCCATCATCTGTGTTTTCCTCAACTCCAGCCTCTTTGCTGACAATCAATCTTTGTCCCGGGAATATCAAGTCGCTATTTAAGTTGTTTAACTGATATAAATCCTCCACAGTTATTCCATAAGTTCGAGATATTCCCCACAAGGTGTCTTTTGGCTGGACAACATGGTAGTTAGCCGCATAAGAAATACTGGGTAAAATGCAAAATAATACTGCCACTGCAATCAACGACAGAAGTAATTTTGTTTTGTAAGACATAATACCCCCACTTTGATGATGTAATTTTCCATGATATTTGAAAGTATACAAGCTGTCAATAGATTCGTCAACATTGTCCAGTCTTACTCTCATGCGCTCTCATGTGCTGGGCTTTTAAAATGTCAAATTTTCACACTTTTGCTTAAAAATAATTAAAATTCATGTCCATAATTATTGTTGAAAAAGATTTTATTAAGTTTTGCAGGAAAATAAGTAGCAAATATAAAATATTGTAAAGGTGTTAAATTAATGTTGAAAGACTTTTAGGAGGAAAATATGGAAAAGATCATAAAAAAAATAGCAAGTGAATTAAATATCCGTGAAAAACAGGTGGCTGCAACTATTGCCTTACTCGATGAAGGAAATACCGTCCCCTTTATAGCTCGCTACAGAAAAGAAGTTACCGGCGGCCTTTCTGATGAACAGCTCCGGGCCCTTTCCGAAAGGCTCAGCTACCTTAGGAACTTAGAAAATAGAAAAGCTGAAGTCATAAAACTTCTGGAAGAAATGGAGAAGCTGACACCGGAGATTCAAAAAAGTATAGAGGAAGCCTCTACCCTTCAGGAAGTTGAAGATATTTACAGGCCTTTTAGGCCTAAGCGAAGGACCAGAGCTACTGTTGCCAGGGAAAAAGGTCTTGAGCCCTTGGCTCAAAAAATCTTGGCTCAGGAAGAGCCTGTTGGCGATAAAGAGGCAGCAGCCTTTGTCAATCCTGAAAAAGATGTGAATACCCCTGAAGATGCTCTATCCGGTGCCCTTGATATCATTGCTGAGATTATTTCTGACGATGCCGAAATACGAAAGGTCATCCGAGATATGGCCTACAAAAGAGGTGTTGTTGAAACAACGGGTCTCACTGAAGAAACGTCCACATACTCTATGTACTATGATTTTAAAGAACCGGTGTCGAAAATTGTCTCTCATCGGATCCTCGCCATAAATCGCGGTGAGCGGGAAAAATACCTGCAGGTGAAAATCCAAGTGCCTGTGGAAGATATACTTGATGTAATTAAAGCCAAGTATATAAAAAATCAGTCCCCAACCGTCCAGCTGATGGAAGAGGCAGCAGATGATGCCTACAAACGCCTGATTTGGCCCTCCATCGAAAGGGAAATCCGAAATATGCTGACGGAAAAAGCAGAGGAGCAGGCCCTTTTAACCTTTTCAAAAAATTTAAAGCACCTGCTCTTACAGCCTCCCGTAAAAGATAAGGTAATTTTAGGCTTTGATCCAGCTTACCGCACCGGATGCAAAGTGGCAGTTATAGACAGTTCAGGCAAGCTGTTAGAATATGCCGTCTGCTATCCCACTCCCCCTCAAAATAATTTTGAGGAGTCAAAAAAGATTATTCTCTCACTGATAGAAAAGCACCATGTGGATGTCATATCTCTGGGCAATGGCACTGCCTCAAGGGAAAGTGAAAAATTCCTGGCAGAAATCTTAAAAGAAGCTAGCAGGCCAGTATCCTATGTGGTGGTAAGTGAAGCAGGAGCTTCTGTATACTCTGCATCAAAGCTGGGTGCCGAAGAATTTCCTGACCTGGACGTATCTTTTCGAGGTGCCGTTTCCATTGCCCGGCGCCTCCAGGACCCACTGGCTGAACTGGTAAAAATAGACCCGAAAGCCTTAGGAGTAGGACAGTATCAACACGACGTAAATCAAAAGAAACTTTCGGAAAAGCTCTCTGGAGTAGTAGAAGACTGTGTCAACAGCGTCGGCGTAGATGTAAATACCGCCTCCCCCTCCCTGCTCAGCTATGTCAGCGGCATTACAGCCTCTGTTGCCAACAACATAGTAAAATACCGTGAGGAAAACGGTCTTTTTAAATCAAGAGATGAATTTCTAAAAGTCCCTAAATTGGGTCCAAAGACCTTTGAACAATGTGCCGGATTTCTCCGGGTGCCGGAAAGTGACAATATCTTAGACAACACTGCAGTACACCCGGAGAGCTACGATATAGCTGAGGAGATAATGAAACTCTATACTCTAGAAGAGCTTAAGACAAAAAATTTCAGTGAAGATGAAATAAAGGATATGGCCGCATCTTTAAACATAGGTATCCCTACCTTAAAGGACATTTTGGCTGAACTTAAAAAACCTGGCCGTGACCCCAGAGAAGAACTGCCGCCACCTATTTTTCGCACTGATGTGCTGGAAATTTCTGATTTAAAACCGGGCATGGTTTTGATGGGCACCGTTCGCAATATAACAGACTTCGGGGCATTTATCGACATAGGAGTCCATCAGGACGGGCTTTGCCACATTTCAGAGCTCTCTGAAAGCTTCGTCCGCTCTCCTTTTGATGTGGTAAGTGTGGGGGACACTGTAAAGGTCAAGGTGCTTTCAGTGGACACGGAAAGGAACAGAATAAGCCTTACTATGAAAGGAGTATAAGTCTGAAAGATAATGGGCTCCCCTTGACAAAGGGGAGCCTTTAGCATAAGCTGCTTATTTTTGTTTATCCTTCTCTTGTTTACTCTCTTTCTCCTTATACTTTAGTATTTCATCAATTGTCACAAATTCAAAGCCTTCTTCCTTTAAAACATCTATTATTTCCGGCAGTGCTTCCACTGAACCGCTCAAATCCTCACCCTCACCACCTGCAGAATGCTGCAAAATTATAGAGCCCTTTGTTACATTTTCTAAAATATTGGTCTTGACTTCTTCTGCAGAAAGACCTTTCCAATCCAAAGAATCCACATTCCAAGATATTATTTTATAACCCATATCTCCAAAAAACTCTATCCTTTTTGGGTCTATGGAACCATAAGGAGACCTAAAGATTTTTATCCCATCAGAAGAGTCTTGGCAATATTTTTTCAGTACCTTCTCAGTTTTCAATACTTCCTGTTTCGCATCTTCAAGGGAAATTTTCATTATGTCCGGGTGACTCCAAGTATGATTGCCCACCAAGTGGCACTCGTCAACAATTCTCCGCATTACTTCCGGATAACCTTCCACTCTTTTGCCTATGACAAAAAAAGTGGCTTTCACATTTTTTTCTTTTAAGACATCGAGAATTTGAGGTGTGAAAATATCATCAGGCCCATCATCGAAGGTTAGAGCCACTTTTTTCTCTTTGCTGTCACCACTTGCTATAAAGAGGTCGGGATACATGGTGATTAAATCAACTATCTCTCTTTTGGGAAAGCCTCTGACCTTTCTTTCAGGGCCACCGGCCAAATCCATGTCTTTCGGCATTATTTTTTTGGGGATGTTTATTTTAGATTTTTGTTGAGGCTTGGGAACAATATCCCCTTTTACCACTAAAATTGCCAAAAAAACCGCAAAAATTACTAGAGCCAAAAGACCGTATCTCTTTTTCAATAAAATCACCTCAACAATAATTTCCTCCATATCCCCCTCATTTATACAAAAATCGATTTTTTATTAAGTGTGATATGTATCATACCAATATATGGCGGCATGTAGTAATATAGGAAAAAACAGAAAAAGGTGGGGTAAATATGAGCACCTCTTTACTTAAACAGCAGCATGCACAGATGGCTGAAATTATACAGGAACTGACAAGTTATCCCATAGAAAGTCTTGTGGAAAAAGCTTTTGAAATTTCGCGGAAAATTGGACAACTGGCAGGTATCCTCACGTTTCACTTGCAATCTGAAGACAAGTTTTTATATCCCAGTTTAATAAAAAATGAAAGCAGCCAAATTCGGAGCACAGCCGTTGCCTTCACAAGAGAAATGGGAGATCTAGGTCAAAAATTTGCCACTTTTAAAGCAAAATACATGCAGCCTAAGAATATCAAGACAGATCCTAAAAAATTCAAGGAAGAATTAGATGCTATAGCTGCTTTGCTGGACAATCGGATTAAAAAAGAAGAACGAGAGCTTTATCCATTGCTAGGAAAATAAAACAATGGCCCTGCAAAAGCAGGGCCATTGTTTTATGCCTTATGAGTAATCATATCTTTGGCGGAAAACACTACTTTGTAGCATACGAATGTGGCAACGATGTTTATCAGAGCTGTTGGAATAACTACTGTGGCAAACAGAACCGGGAAGGCCACTGGTAAACTTCCAACCACAAAAAGTGCCGTTTGTAAAAATACCACACCGCTAAAGATTGTTCCCACGAATGAAGTAATAAGCACCGTGAGATTTGAATTGAACCTGGCAAATGCCTTAATCATTGCCATGACTGCAAAGGCTGTGAGGAACTTATCTACTATGTTTGCAATCTGGCCGCCGGGAAAAGTTGAAGTAAGTGCAGCAAAGATACCGGCCAGCAGCCCTGCCACAAAGGTATTTTTAGGCGAATTGTCTATATAAAGGGCAACAAAGAGCATTGCCAGCAAGAAATCCGGTTTCATCCCACCTGCAATGGGCGGCACTATATAGTGAAGGACCAAGCCTATAGCTATCAAAAGTGAAGTTAAAATCATACCTCTGAGTTTCATTGGAATACCTCCCTTAAAAACTTTATGATAGTTTCTCCAGCGCCTTGTTTATAA
>JAMNZY010000194.1 GCA_023622055.1 Bacillota bacterium | reverse complement strand
CCACCGCCTCCATGGGGAGTGGAAAAAGTCTTGTGCAGATTTAAATGGACTACGTCAAAACCCATATCTCCTGGCCGTGCAATACCCATGATGGCATTTAAATTGGCACCGTCATAATACAGTAGAGCACCTTTATCATGAAGGATTTTTGATATTTCAAGGATATTTTTTTCAAAAAGGCCCAATGTATTGGGATTTGTCAGCATAAGTGCTGCCACATCTTCATCTACCAGTTCTCTTAAGGCATCTATATCTACTAAACCCTCATCATCGGATTTCACCTTTACCACATCAAATCCAGCTTGAGCTGCAGTGGCCGGGTTAGTACCGTGGGCCGAGTCAGGGACAATAATCTTGTGCCGCTTTTCCCCTTTCTGCTCCAAATATTTTTTTATGATGAGTATGCCGGTAAGTTCTCCATGGGCCCCTGCCGCAGGCTGCAGCGTAAAATAATCCATGCCAGTTATTTCAGCCAATAGGTTTTGGGTATGATACATAATTTCAAGAGTGCCTTGGGAAAGTTCTTCTGGCGCATAGGGATGTATATTAGTAAATTCAGGCATATTGGCCACTTCTTCGTTAATTTTTGGATTGTACTTCATAGTGCAGGACCCTAAGGGATAAAAGCCGTTATCGACACCGAAATTCATCCTGGAAAGCTCTGTGTAGTGGCGTATTACATCAACTTCTGACACCTGGGGCAAATCAAGATCATCTCTTATTAAATCCTCACCTAAAGTTTCAGCCAAATTGACTTCTGGCACTTCAGGGGCATTTAACCTAAAACCTTCTTTTCCGGACCTTGACCTTTCAAAAATCACTGGAATGCCTCCCATTAACTCACCCCCAGTGCTTCTATAAGCTGCTCGATTTCTTGTTTCGTGCGCTTTTCTGTAAAGGCTATCAAGAGTTTATTTTCTTCCCCAGTGAAGAATCTGCTAAGCTTAAGGCCAGGCAAAATTCCCCTGTCCAGTGCCGCCTGATATTTTTTATTCAAGTCCTTTACTTCTACTACCACTTCATTAAAAACTCTAGAATTTAAAACTTTTATTTCCTTTGAATCTTTTACCCTTTCTATAAAGTATCGAGTGTTGGCATGGGAGTGATAAGCCACATCTCTTAAGCCTTCTTTACCCAAATATGCCAGATATATGGTGGCAGCTAAAGCATTTAAAGCCTGATTTGAGCAGATGTTTGAGGTGGCCCTTTCCCGCCTGATATGCTGCTCTCTGGCTTGAAGGGTTAAAACAAAGGCCCTGTTTCCATCTGCATCTACTGTCTCTCCCACGATTCTACCTGGCATGCGCCTTACGTATTTTGCCTTTGCCCCCATAAATCCCAAATAGGGACCGCCAAAATTTAAAGGATTTCCCAAAGGTTGTCCTTCCCCTACTACTATATCAGCTCCATATTCTGCAGGGGGTTTTAACAGACCTAGAGAAATAGGATTTGCCGATACAATGAGCATAAGGTCATTTTTCTCTGCAATTTCCTTTGCCCTCTTTACATCTTCTAATACGCCGAAAAAGTTGGGCATGCTTATAACTAGGGCAGCGGTGCTATCATCTATTAAATCTTCCAGTTGCTCCCAGTCAGTCTCATAAGATGAAGTATATGATGAAGAGATAACATCAATATCTGCACCAAAGCCATAGGTTTCAGCTGTAGTTATATAAGCCGGGTGTATGGCGCCGGAAAGTATCACTTTGTCTTTTCTCTTAATGCTGCATGCCATGAGTATTGCTTCACCGAGACTTGAGGCGCCATCGTAAATTGATGCATTTACCACATCCATCCCTGTCAGCTTTGCTATCATGGTCTGATACTCAAAAATAGCCGCCAATGTCCCTTGGCTGCGCTCAGCCTGATAGGGTGTATATGAAGTATAAAACTCAGAGCGGCTAATGAGTGCATTGACCACTGCAGGCACGTAGTGGTCATAGGCTCCTGCCCCAATAAAAGTTACATAATCTGCTCCTTTGTTTTTTTTGCTAATTCTGGAAAACTCCCGCTGAAGTTCTACTTCACTTAAGGGAGCGGGAAGTTTTAGATTTTGGGAAAGTTTTATTTTTTCATCTATGTCGTCAAATAAACTTTCCACATTTGATATTCCTAAAGTTTTCAGCATCTCATCTATTTGGGAAGGGGCATGACTTATAAACCTCATTACTATTCACCGCCCAGATGTTCTTCGTATTCCTCTGGGGTCAGCAGTTCATCCAGCTCACTTTCATCTTCCAGCTCTACAACTATCATCCAACCATCGTCATAAGGGCTCTCATTTACCAGCTCGGGGCTGTCTTCCAAGTCTCTATTTACTTCGATAACTGTCCCTGAAACAGGAGCAAATAAATCTGAAGCAGCCTTTACTGATTCCACTGAACCAAAGGCTTCACCTTTTACAATTTTATCTCCCACTTCCGGCAGTTCCACATATACCACGTCACCCAGTTCTTCTTGGGCATAATCTGTTATGCCTATTCTGCCATATCTCCCTTCCACTAATACCCACTCATGTTCTTCTGTATACTTTAAATCTCCTGGAATATTGCTCACAATAAATCACTCCATTTCCTAATTTTTATTTTTTAAAAAATTAACAGGTACTTGCATAGCTTGAAGTCTTTTTCCTCTAATTTCAATTTCAAAAGTTTCACTTGTACTGTCAGAAGGTATTTTTACCAGGGCCATGGCTAAATATTCCTTTAAATATGGCGCAAAACCTCCTGAGGTGACTTTACCTACGGGCTGCCCTTCCCAATACACTGTATAACCCTGTCTTGGCATGCCCTTGTCCAAAAGTTTTAGGCCTATTAGCCGCCTCCTGTCTTTTTGCTGAATCTGAGCCACAAGGGCATCCCGGCCCATAAAAGGCTTATCCAAATCCACAAATCGGCTAAGGCCCGCTTCCACGGGAGAAATATCAGGCCCCAATTCATTGCCGTATAAAGGCAGGCCTGCTTCAAAGCGCAAAGTATCCCTAGCTCCCAAACCACAGGGATTTGCTCCCATATCAATAAATTTGATGAAAAGTTCTCTTATCCTTTCAGGTGAGCCAAGAATTTCAAAACCGTCACTGCCTGTATATCCGGTTCGGGATATGAGCAGCTCATTTCCCCTGTACTCCATGGTTTTAAAGTTAAATGGCTTAAGGCTTACATCACCTAAAAGCTCTTGCACAAGCTTTAGGCTTTCAGGACCCTGAACGGCTATTAAGCCGTAATCATCACTGACATCTTCAACTGTAATACCTTTTGGTGCAAGATTTTTAATATGCTCATAATCCTTATCTTTATTTGCAGCATTCACCACAAGCAGATATTCCTCAGAGCTAAGTTTGTAGATCATCAAATCATCTACGCTACCCCCGTCGTCATAGGTCATTATGGTGTATTGGACTCGACCTTCCTTGATTTTATTGGTGTTGTTTGTAAGCAAGCCGTTTAAAAAGTCTCCGGCTTTTTCCCCTTTCACAAGGATTTCTCCCATGTGGGATACATCAAAAATGCCTACTTTTTCCCTCACCGACATATGCTCGTTGATTATGGACGAATACTGAATGGGCATTTCAAATCCTGCAAAGTCTACCATTTTTGCTC
Organism: Bacillota bacterium; assembly: GCA_023622055.1. Taxonomy (GTDB): domain Bacteria; phylum Bacillota; class Thermosediminibacteria; order Thermosediminibacterales; family Tepidanaerobacteraceae; genus DTU063. The sequence continues at coordinate 3,648 of JAMNZY010000194.1, read as the reverse complement.
CAAGCTTTAAATGCTCTTCATAAAGCGGCGTTCTCTTTAACACGTTTTCCCTCCTTATAATGGGGCATATTCACTTTTTTTGCTAAATATAAAGTACGGGTAGGGACTTTATGTGGTTTAATATTATACTTACTAAAGGATGATTTTGTCAATGCAGCTAAATTTCTCTATCCCTTACTTCCATTACAGACAAATTTTTTTCTGTTATTTCACTTATGATTTTAGGTGGCAGTTTTTCAGGTTTTAAGCTTGGCTTTCCAATATAGTATCCTTGTAAATAATCTATGCCAAATTCAATTAATGTATCCATTTCCGCCTTGGTCTCAACACCTTCTGCAATAGTTTTGATCTTTCTGTCTTTGGAATACGATATGAGAGTCTTTACAAGCTTTTGCCTGTTTATATCTGTGTCTATGCCTCGAATAATTGTCATTTCCAGTTTTACAAAAGCCGGCGATAATGTTAAAAGGACGATTTCACTGTTGTACCCTGAACCAAAGTCGTCCAAAGCCAAATGAATGCCCCAGCGCTCTGCTATCTGCTGTTTTTTCTTGATGATTCGTTCATCAGCCTGCTCATTTTCTATGACTTCAATTACAAGGCGATGCAAATCCCTTTCAAACTCTCGCTCAAATCGCTCTAGGTCCTTATCTGATAACACATGATTTGCAATAGAATTTATGAATATCTTAGCATCACCAAAAGCTTCTCTGTGTCGCTGAAATGCTTCCATAGCTTTAAACCATGTAATTCGCTCGATTTGGTACAGCCTTGATTGGGCCTCTGCTAATTTTATAATGTCTTCAGGAGAGGTTAAAGTAGATACCTGTGGCCGCATTAGGGCTTCATATGCAAATATACTGCCATTTTTGGCATCTACAATGGGTTGAAAAGCAAAATCCACCAATTCCTTTTCAATGAAATGATCCAGCTCTCCCTTGCCGTGAAGAAGAAAATACTTCTTTGCATAGTTTTCCTTGTTAAATTCTCCTATAGTCCCTTTGTCTTCGTGTTTTACCTCATACATAGCAAAATCTGAATACCTCAGGAGTTCTCGATAATTTTTTGAATCATCGGGATACCAGGCTATACCAACTGATGCCATAATGGGCACTTCGGTTCCATTGGGCATTTTGATCTTGGTGTTGTTGAGCTTTTTCTGGATCGTTTCAACTATCTCTTTTATTGCCTCCTTACTCTCATACCCATAAATAAATCCATAAAATTCATCACCGGACATCCTGGCCACCAAGCCGTTGTATATTGTTAGTTCACTTAAAACTTTTGCTGCTTCCTTAATATACTGGTCACCAAAATCATGGCCATAAGTATCGTTGATGTACTTTAAACTGTCTAAATCCCACATTATAAAGGCAGCTATTTTTACATCTTCTTCTCTGAGCTTTTTAGTAACTTCTGCATGAAATGCACGGCGATTCAAAAGCTGGGTGAGTGAATCATGGTCTCGCTCATACTCAATTTTTCGTTTTTCCTTGACTTCTCTAGTCACATCTTCCACAATTCCCAGTATCTTGCCGCTGCTTTCTTGAATTTTTATCCGCAGCCATCTCGTGGGCTCGTTACATCTTCTATACCTGTATATATCTTCCATGTCCGGTTCCGGATGCTTTCTTAAGGCATCTAGAATTTTGTAAAAAAGTATGGAGCTGATATATCCTGATTCTCCATTCGTATTATTAATTCCTGCCAGCTCAAGAAAGACAGAGGTGCAGAAAACTCTATCTTCATTTACATTGTGTTCAAAGGCGCCTATGGGAATTTGGAGCATGCCGATGATTTTTGAAAGCTTTGCTGCCGACTCTGCAACCTCATTGCTCAGGGTTTCAATAGACCACGCCAAATCATCTATTTCTGCAATATTTGTTTTAGCAAGGGCAATGGATTTTTCCGGATTGCTGCTTCTTACTTCATTCACCAATTTTATTATGGGCTCCACAAACCACATGCCTGCAATGGCCACACCCACTATTCCCACAATAAAGTAGAATAAAATTGATATTGCCACATATATCATTATTTGCCTTGCGGGCTTAAACAAAACGGGCTCCTCCACTATTCCAATTAGTGCCCATCTGTCCTCTTCAAAGGGAGTATTATGGTTGTATAAATCTAAATAATGAATACATCCATAAACAGTTTCCCCGCTATTTTCATGGCTGACAAGGCGATAGACATTTTCATACTTGGTATGTTCCTCTAATACCGTTTTGGTAGAATCCGAAAAAATTTTGTTAAAGATGGGCCCGCTGTAAACTACATTTTCAAAAGTAAGATCTCTTTCACCGGCTATAACTAAGAGGTACGCTCCTTGCTTGTCCTCAGCTATTTCATCGTAATTCAGGAACTTTCGCAAATAGTCCAAGGTTATTTCAACACCTATTACTCCATAGGGGTTTCCATGGGAGTCTAAAAGAGGGATTGAATAGGTAATGGCCTGTCCACTGTATTCGTTTAGGGCAAAGGGCCTGCTCCAATACCCTAAATCAGAAATGTCTGTGCTTTGGTTTTGTTGGGCTGCTTGGAAAGGTTTGTAATAAAACTCAGCGGATTTGTCCCCTTCAAACAAACTAAAACTAGGAGTCCAACCAATACCCAAGGCAATACCCGCTTTTTTGGCCACTGCCGAAGGACCAACCTCCATGCTCAGGTCTGAGTTGTCGGTGGGATTAAATAGGGGATCCGAATCCTTGATGTATAATCCGGGATACTCATTCCCGTTTTCTTGGGCGAGGACGACAAATGCACCGGTGACCATCCGCTGCCTTAGTGCAAAAATGGTATCCCTTATAATTACCTCTAAAAATTCATAGGCTAAAGAGGAGTCCCTTTGCAAGGTTGATAGGGTTATATCCTTTTCTTCCAGGTACAAACTCACAGCAGTTTGAATATCGTGTTCGAATTTAGTCAGGTCAGACCACCTTTGAATCATTTCATTTTCAAGATAATCTTTCCTGTTGAACACTGTTTGCCTGAGTAAGTCCACAGACGTATTATTTATTTCTCTTATGGTGCCCCCATGCCATATGCTGCCGGCTAACATTGAAGACTGGATAAGCAGCACCACCAACATGGCAAGCATTAGCCGAACAATTATTGAATTGGCCTTGAGACCTTTTTTGTTCATAAACTGATGCCCACCTTTACATACCGCCATTTACCGCGGCAAATAAGCTGTCTCTTAACTCCCTGAGCCACTGCTGGAAATTTTCCTCTGTGGCAACCAGTTTTACAGCTTCCTCTCTGGTCTTTCCTGTTTCAAGAAGCTCTAACACTTTCTCTCTGTCTGCTTTTGCCTTGTCTATCAGAGCTTTTGATAAAACCTCTCTGGCATCAGTGCCGTTTTCAAAAGGCCTGTTTGTGTACAACTCATAGGTTTGCAACTGCTCCATCAGTACAGGGAGTGATGATTGCAACTTATTCATGACTTTGTTGTCTTTCATTTCAGCAAGATATTTTTCTATTACTTTTACATTGTTAGCTTCTTTTTTTACTGGTAGATACCCGGATTCCAGGGCGAATCTGATATTTCTGTCTTTGTCAGTAAACCACTTCAAAAACTCCACGGCAGCGTATTCCCTCTCTTTGTCAGATTTGACTACCACCATGCCGGCACCCTGTTGAACGGCA
>JAMNZY010000207.1 GCA_023622055.1 Bacillota bacterium | reverse complement strand
GTAATCCAGCTCCATATTATCACCACCGATTGTTTTTGTACTATCTTATTTTAACTCTTCACCAGTTATACCTTGATTTTTAGCCTGATTTAAAAGATAAATGTATTTTCTCCGTGCCGCTTCCTCTGTGAAAATGGCATGGTCCACCAGTTCAGGGTCCGAAACCCACTGAAAGTATTTTTGGGCTCGAACCCATTCCTGGTGAGCTTCACGTATTTCATCAGCCAACCTGGTTTTGGGAGTTTCTACTGTTTCCCCATTATTATCGAAAAAAAGTCTGGAAGATAGTTCATTAAAAAAGCGCAAAATGTCCTGCTTTTTCATGCAAACTCATCTCCTTATTGGAGATTATATCCATTTGTTTAGTCTGTTATACTAAAGGTTAGGAGATGAGTTTACACTATTACAGATTAGTCATTGGTGTACTTAAAGCCACGAATTAGCACAATGGGTGTTCCCGCATCTGCAGAGCCTGCCACCAAATCAGCCAAAGTTGCTACAATGCTTGTTACGCTGCGAGGAGTAGTGCCTAGCGTTTCTCGCGTAGCTTTATCCTGATTGTTCTTTAACATTTCTTCTATCTGCTCTCGGGTATATCCCTGATTGTGGAGAGTATCCAACTTAAGCTTAAGTTTTGACCCCGTTCTAAGGGATGCACTTTTCAGACCACTGCTTACACCTATTGCCGGATATGGGTCTGCCATTTCATATATGCCCGTGTCCGGATCTTTATAGGCACCATCACCGAAAATCAGCACCTCTACATCTTTACCGCTTACTTCTTTGATTTTAGCTTTGATGCTTTCAGCAGTATCGTCTACATCACCAGGCAGGAGCTTTAGCACACCTTTTTCAAAATCAGAGACATTTGAGCCTATTACACCCCAAGGCTCAGGCCCTATATCTTTGAGGGTTGTAACGGGGACTAAAGCGCCAAAAGATTCAAAGAGCTCTTTTAATTTGTCCCGCTCGTGAACTGCTGCAATGCATATGCCGTTTATATAGCCTCTGTCATAAACTTTCAGAGGATTGTTGGTAAATATGACTTCACCTTCTGCATTGCCGGCATTAATCATTTTCAGATATAAGTCTCTATAATCCATGCCTGTTATGGGATGGGAAAAGGTGATGTTCTCCAACTCGTTGGTATATATCACATCAGGGTCATAATAGCTGTCTAGCTGCTCTCCAAAATCGTATGTCTTGGGATTTTCCACATCTTCTGCATCCACCATGGTAATCTTGTGATGGCCCAGATTTACTGAAATGGCCAGGGCCTGCTGGGCCCCTTCCACATCCCTTTTTATGCCAATAGCCTTTCGGGCAGCCTTCTCTAAATTTTCAAAGGTTACCTCTGCTACCGCCAGCTTTCCTTCTGGAGTTCTCACTGTCAAATCAGCAATGCCCTTACCGGTGATTTTTCGTATGCTCAAAATACTATAACCTATTTCTTGCAGCTTAAGGGCCGCTATAATCTCTCGTATAAGCACATTTAACTGTGGTGTGTTCTCTCTGGCTTCCTGAAGACTTTTTAAAACCTTCTTAAGTCTAAGTCTCGTTGTGGCAAAGTCTTCATCCATTACTTGATTTCCCACCTCATCAAAGGGGGTGGACAATTGCAAGATAATCTTGCCACCTCTGGTGGCCATGGCCAAAGCTTTTAAAATCAGCGCAAAACGATTCCTGCTGGCAATAGGACTTATGACGGCTAAAGTGCTTTTAGGAGCTAGATTCAGTTTCTTCTGGATATCCTCAGCCAATTCCTCGCAAGATATATAGCGGTTTTGTGAGCGAGCTACTACTGCCTCTGTTACGCAAATAATATCCTTGTCTTCTACAAAGGGTTTGGCTGTTTCCGCTGTAATGGCTACAATATCGTCATTGGGAAAGATAAGGCCTGTCTTAAGACCTATAGCCGCTACACCTGTTCCCTCTGGAAGAGAAAACTTCTCCATAGGACAACATCCTTTCTTTTAAGTGCCCAAAATAAATACACATAAATTTTACTACAAGTTTATTATATCAGGAAATACGAAAAAAATGACAAAAAAAATGAAAAATGTCCGTATTAAATTTTGTTTCACTATGAACATCAGTACTTATAGCTTGGCCAAAAAGAGTTTTTAAAATCCCGGGAGTTTCCACTCCCGGTTGCTTAATATAATATTTAATTAAATGGGACAACCTCGTTTTGTCCCGGAATAGAGGTGCATCTTCTTACTTCAGGCAGCAGCACATCCAGCTCGTTGAGGAATTTATCAGCTTCCCGCCTTACATGGTCAAGTAAGAGGGGATTTGAAACAATGCTAAGCAACTGACACAGCCTCGCCAATTCAAAAGCAGCTCCTTTGAAATCCCGAAGAGCTCTGGTGTTGTTGATGACATCTTGGGTAAAGCGCAAAACTGTGTTAAAGCTCTTAGGCTTGGTATCAGCCATTGATTGCAAATCTCTAGCCGTTTCCAGTAAGCGGGAAAAGGTCCTTCTGAATTCTTCAGCTTGATTTATCAGCTCCCTTTCCGATGGGTCAAGTAAGTGTATAATAAACTCTATATGCTCTTTCATTATCCGCAGCCAGAACACCTCTTGCTCCAGGAGCATAAGCAGCGGGTCTTGGGGCACAGGCCTTTGCAGCAAATTCAAAAAACGCACTGCTTCTCTTCTAATGTGGTCTAATAAAAGGGGATAGTTGCTTCCAGGTTCTGCTGCACATTGAAGGAGATTCCTAAGTACTTTAGCTTTATACTCGATAATTGCTCTCACTGCCCTGATTAAATCTTCTAAAAGCTGACCTTCCAGTCTAGATACTCTTTGAAGTCTCCTTCTAAGCTCCATAAAAATTTCTATAAGAGCTTGTGCCTCTTCCCTTAATTCTCGCTCACCTGCAGGCAGCCCCAATTTAATAAAAAGAGCATGTTCTTGCAATATCCTTGACCAAAATCTGGCTTCCTCCAGGCGATTATACTCACATACACAATTTCGGCATCGAGGGCTATTCCTTGTTACATCCTGCTGGGACATATATAAACCTCCTGAAAATGTTCTAATATATAATATAAATCCATGCCGAAAATGTGCCAATTACAGTATCCAGTTCTTTTTTATATTCCTTTGGCACAAGTAAAACAATAAAGCACCGAATACCACCATTATAAAGACATTAAATAATGGATCAAAAACTGAGCTGCCTCTAATGGCTCTGTTTAGGGCATCAGTGCCATAAGTTAAAGGTAAGCAAAAGGATATGGGCTTAACAAAACTGGGCAAATTCTCAATGGGCACAAACAATCCACATAAAAACAGCATGGGAAATCTAAAAAAATTGGAAAAAGTCTGGGCTTCAAATACTTCCTTGGCAGATACGGCAATTAACAAACCTAGTAAAGCAGAAGTTACGGCAATTAAAAGGACGGCAATGATTGCAATGGGCCAGTTTGTCCCCCTTAAATCAGCGAAAAATCTTGCAAAGGCCACTGGCACAAAGGCATTTACCATGCCAAATATTATTGCCCCTGACAACTTGGCAAAAACCAGTGTACTTAAACTAATGGGAGCAAGGAGCAGTCTGTCAAAGGACTGTGCCCTCTTTTCAAATGTTATTGTGACAGCCAACATGGAAGTTGTGCCAAACAACACACTCATTGCCATTAAACCAGGCAGCAGCTCAATAATCTCCATATCAGGTGAGCGGATAAGCTGCATCAGTGTCCAGGACAGGGGAAATATAATGCCCCAGCTGATATTAGGGGGTTTTAAGTAGTAATTATGTATGTCTTTTTTTAATATGTTCCAAAAAGCTATTGCAGTTTCCACTTTAAATCACCTTTTCTCTTTCACTTTTTGTGCAACTATTTCCTGTTATTTTGATAAATACATCTTCTAAAGTGGGTTTTATTTCCCCTGCCTCATAAACGGAAATTCCTTTAGCATCCAACCACTGGACTATAGGGGATAGGGCAACACGTTCTTTAGATGTAATTAATATAGAATTATCATCAGGAATCTGTACCTGTAAAGTTTGAAAGTGATTTTCCAGTTCATCCTTTACACCATTTAAGCTCCCTGCAACTTTAAGCTTGAGTTTATGACCGCTGACTGCATTTTCCAAAAGCTCTCTAACTGTCCCTATCTTTACAATCCTGCCCTTTACAATAAAAGCGATTCTATCACATACCCGCTGGGCTTCTTCAATGTAGTGAGTGGTAATAAAAATGGTTTTGCCCTGGTCTTTTAGGGTGAGTATAAGTTCTCTTATTTGCCTTGCACTTTCAACATCAATTCCTGTAGTTGGCTCATCTAAAAACAAGATTTTGGGGTCGTGGACGATTCCGGCAGCTATTGTGAGCTTTCGCTTCATCCCCTTTGAATAAGCTCTAAAAGGTCGTTTTCCTGCATTTGTTAAATTAAATTGTTCCAATAGCTCCTTTGCCCTTTTTTCCCGCTCCGCTTTCCTCATTCCATACAAGGCGGCACAAAAACAGAGATTTTCAAAACCATCCATTTCTCCATACAAATTGTTTTCATCGGGAACAACACCTATGATTCTCTGGACCTTTTTTACATCTTTTACTGCATTGATTCCATCTATGATTATTTGGCCACTGGTGGGTCTGGACAGTCCAATCATCATATTGATGGTGGAAGTTTTGCCGGCTCCATTTGGCCCTAAAAATCCAAATACTTCCCCTTCTTTTATGCTAAAAGATATATCATCAACGGCGAGAAAATCTCCATATTTCTTTTTAAGATTTGTGACACTTACAATTTCCATGATGGTTTTTGCTCCCTTCCATGTTTTCAGGCCTGCAGACTTCCCGCTGTATTTCAGTGAGTTCTTCAATTTTTGAAGCAAGGGTTCGCAGAGCTTTTCTGTCCACATCATAGTGCATATAATAACCCTTTTTCTCTCCTACCAGCAGTCCTACCTCCCGCAATACCTTTAAATGCTGGGATATGGCCGATTCCGTAAGGCCGAGTTTTTTCGATAGTGCCCTGACACAATAATTGTGCTGTAGCAGCAAAAGAAGGATTTTAAACCTTGTTTCATCAGCCAGGGCTTTAAGCACCTTTACTGTTTCCACAGTTAACCTCCTTGCATTTAATTAAGTTGTCCCTTAACTAAATTGTACCTTTGTTTTTTAATTAAGTCAACACTTAAACAAAAACCGCCTCAAAGCTGGCTACTATTCAGTCCTTTCCCACTTTAGCTCTATAAATTAAAAACGGGCGGTCTCTGACCGCCCATACATTATGAATTTTCCTTCTCAAATTTTTCAAGGAAGGCCACCAAGGCCTCAACGCCCTCTTTTGGCATAGCATTGTAGATAGAAGCCCGTAAACCTCCAACACTCCTGTGCCCTTTCAAGTTTTCAAAGCCCGCCTCTTTAGCTGCCGCAACAACCTTGGCATCAAGTTCTTTGTCTCCCGTTACAAAGGGAACATTCATCAAGGAGCGGTATTTCTTTTCCACCGGGCAGTAGAACATTTTGCTCCTATCTAGAAAATCATATAAAATGGCAGCCTTTTCTTCATTTTTCTTCTGTATGGCAGAAAGACCACCAATTTTTTTAAGATATTTGAAGACTTTGCCACAGACATATATGCTCCAGCAGTTAGGAGTATTGTATAAAGAACCGCTCTTGGCGTGAATATCATAGCGCATGTATGTGGGCACTCTATCGTCTAAATCTTCGCGGATTAGGTCTTCCCGGATAATTACAATTGCCAAGCCGGCAGGCCCCACATTTTTTTGCACTCCTGCATAGATAAGGCCGTAATCTGAAACATTACAGGGTTTGGACAAGAACATTGACGACTGGTCCGAAACCAAAACCTTCCCCTTGGTATTTGGGAGCTCTTGGAATGTGGTGCCGTGTATTGTTTCATTTTCACAGATATAGACATAGTCAGCATTGGGATCTACTGGCAGATCAGAGCAATCTGGAATGTAGGTGTAATTTTTATCTTTGCTTGTTGCAAGTAAATTAGCTTTTCCGTATTTCTTGGCTTCTGAAAAGGCTTTTTCTGACCAGGCTCCAGTTACTATATAGTCGGCAACGCCATTTTTCATAAGATTCATGGGTATCATTGCAAACTGCAGTGTGGCACCGCCCTGGATAAACAATACCTTGTAATTGTCAGGAATGTTCATGAGCTCACGTAAATCCGCTTCCGCCTCGTCGATTATAGTTTGGAAAACTTTGGAGCGGTGTGACATTTCCATTACACTCATGCCGCTGCCTCTGTAGTTTAACACTTCACTGGCAATCTCTTCTAGAACCTCAACAGGCATTATTGCAGGACCTGCTGAAAAATTGTAAATTCTGTCGTACTTCATTTATAACACTCCAATCCTTTCTACTCATTTTTCAAACATTGTCAATTGAGGATCTAAATAAAAAAGCTTAACTTGATATATTCTATAATTATTTTGCTTTTCCTTCTTTTTACGTCTTTTTTATCCTATGGAGTCAAAAAATCTCTCAGCTGTATTTCCTAAGACTAATGTCTGCTAGTATGCCGGCCAAAAAATTTCTCTTCCTCAGCTCCACTGCTTTAAACATGCACAATTCATGACAGCACATGCATTCAATACAGACCTTATAGTCAATTTGTTTAGTATCTAAATTAATGGCACCTACAGGACAGCTCTCCACACATACATTACAATTTCTACACTTTTTCCTATTAACCTTTGGTACAGTTTTAAAGAAATCAATTATCTTAACCAGCGCTTTAGAATTTCTTTTTTTACTGCTTTTGTAACGCTTTGGCAGTTTAAAATTAGCTAGTTTTGGGATATCTTTATAATCCCCATCTATTGATATGTTCACTAGTTTGCTTTCTCCTATCTTCCTCTGTCTTGCCGCAGTCAGAATGGGCACCTCTTCTATTTCCATGCCTAGCATATTAATTGCTACAGTATCTAATGCTAAGGGAGCAGTGCTAATTAAAATTTTGTTTGCCGGATAAACTTCACCTGCTGTTGGCCCTTCCCCCTGCATAGCAAAAATGCCATCCATAATATGTAGTTTAAATTTTGCACTCTCATCCCATGTTTCTTTATTATTCTTCTTTCCTTTTTCTTATGTTAATAAATTTTTTTATAAATGAAATCTTGACAAAAAATAATGCTTACTGGTATTATAATAGATAATAGGAATCATTACTAATAATTAGGAGGTAATCTAACATGATTTTTTGCAATGATCCTTATGGAATTGGCCGCTTAAAAGTAAAAGAAATGGAAGAAAAAAACAGAATTCAAAAACAGGATTTAATCACTGCCCAAATAGCTAATGAGTTAAAGAGTATTAGTAAAAGATTAAAAGAATTAGAAGCCAAGTTGTAGTA
>JAMNZY010000209.1 GCA_023622055.1 Bacillota bacterium | reverse complement strand
TATGCTCTGGAATGACTGAAGGAGCAGGCACCTAAAAAGGGAGGAATTTTCTATGATGCGGTCAATGTTTTCTGGGGTTACTGGCCTTAGAAATCACCAGATAAAAATGGATGTCATAGGTAACAACATTGCAAATGTCAATACCGTAGGATTTAAGAAAAGCCGAGTGACATTTCAGGATACTTTGAGCCAAACCATGCGTGGGGCTGCGTCTCCCCAAGGAAATCGCGGAGGGACAAACCCTATGCAGGTAGGCTTGGGTATGACTATAGCTTCAATAGATACAATCCATACCCCCAGCAGTGCCGAATCTACCGGCAACATGACTGATATGGCCATTGAAGGTGAAGGGTATTTTATCCTCCAAGGGGATGGCCTTGATCAATACTACACGAGAGCTGGAAATTTTGGATTTGACACAAGCGGATATCTGGTAAATACTGCCAATGGCATGAAAGTCCTGGGCTGGCAGACTAGTGACTTTAAAGTTCCCGTTGATAAATCACCCCAGGATATTGGTGAAATACAAATTAGAAAGGGAATGATGGTTCCTGCCGAAGCAACTACAGAAGTTAGATTTTCAAAAAACCTCAATGCAGAAGGGGAAATTGGAGAATCATATTCAATTCCATTTAAAATATACGATTCTTTAGGATGTGCACATACACTAACGATTACTTTTGAAAAAACTGGTGCGAATACCTGGGGATATACAATCACCCATGAGGATGGAATAACAGTACAGAACAGTACTGGTACAATAAATTTTACTCCAGACGGCAAATATTCAGAGAGCAGTTTCAACCCCGATAATCCTGTTACATTCAAACCTAACTCCGGCGCTGACGATATTGAATTTGAAATTGATTTTTCCCAGATTACCCAATACGCCAAAGAAACAAATGTGGATATGACTTTTCAAAACGGCTATCCTGCAGGAACTCTTGTAGAAGTCACCACAGACACTACAGGGACCATTACAGGTATTTTTGACAATGGGCACAGCTGGCAATTGGCACAGATTGCCCTTGCAAATTTCAACAACCCTGCTGGCCTGATAAAGGCAGGGCAAAACCTTTATCGCTCATCTAACAACTCTGGGGAGCCCCAGATTGGGCAAAGCGGTACCGGCGGCAGAGGGACTATTGCACCGGGATATTTAGAAATGTCTAATGTAGATCTTTCAGAAGAGTTTACCCAGATGATAGTAACCCAGAGAGGTTTTCAGGCAAACTCCAGGATTATCACAGCTTCTGATGAAATGCTACAAGAGCTTATTAACATAAAGAGGTAATAAGTTTAATATCCGGGCTTGATTAAATCAAGCCCGGGAAATTTAAAGGTGTTGAGAAAGATGATTAAACTTACCAAACTAAATGGGAAAACTTTTGTTGTTAATGCAGAATAGAATCAACACCTGATACTGTAGTGACTTTGACTACTGGGAAAAAATACATAGTTAAAGAAAAAGCCGATGATATCATCGACAAAGTAATACAATACAAAAAACAGATTTTTTGTGATGGACTTCAACTGTTGAAGGGAAGTGCAGCAAAGTGCGACGCAGAGTAGATTACTCAACGCTTGTTGGTGTTTTTAGCGGCATCGTAATGATAACGTACGCCATTTATAATGGTGGGACCATAAGAACATATTTAAATCTTAACTCCTTTTTAATAACCTTTGGTGGAACATTGGCAGCCACTATAGCCAATTATCCCTTTGCAAAGATATCTGGTTTAATTAAAGTCTTAAAAGTGGCTTTTACTGAAAAACTTATGGAACCTAGTGAGGTAATTAGAACCATCATTAACCTTGCTGAAACCGCCCGAAGAGAGGGATTACTTGCCCTTGAGGATGCTGCTTATCAATTGAAAGATGAGTTTTTACAAAAGGGTATCTTGCTGATAGTTGACGGGGCAGATCCAGAACTTGTAAGGAATATAATGGAAACTGAGCTTGCCTTTTTGGAGGAAAGACATGGTGAAGGGCAGGGCATCTTTGAAACCATGGGCACTTTTGCTCCTGCCTTTGGATTGCTTGGCACAGTCATTGGGCTTATAAACATGTTAACACAACTGGATAACCCTGATACAATCGGAGCCGGCATGGCGGTGGCCCTTGTTACTACATTTTATGGTTCCTTTCTTGCCAATGTGGTTTTTTTACCGCTGGCAGGAAAACTCAAAGTGAGGAGCAGTGAAGAAATACTCATTAAAGAAGTTATGATAGAAGGCATGCTATCGATACAAGCCGGTGAGAACCCTAGAATCATAGAAGAAAAACTAAAAGCATTCCTCGCGCCTGCCCTCAGAAATGACATGAATTCAAATAAGAATGCTGAAAGTGGTGAAGACCTTGGCTGGCAGCATCAGACGGCGCAGCAATAAAAACAATGGGCAATCATCGGGTGGGGCTCCCGGATGGATGGCCACATATGGAGACTTAATTACTCAAATTCTCATATTTTTTGTATTGCTTTTTTCCTTTTCAAATGTGGACAGAGCTAAATTTCAGGCAGCAATGCTTTCACTGCAGGGCTCTCTAGGCATAATCCATGGCGGCATGACTTTTCAGGAAGAGGATTTTATCGAAAGTGGGCAAGTAGGAGAGTTTCTGATTTCCGCTGAAGAGCAGCGAGAGTTTGAGCTGCTTCGGGAAGAAGTGGAAGCAATAGTAGAAGGAGATAATTTGAGAGGTGTCCAGGTAAATCTAGATGAGCGGGGCTTGGTCATCAGATTAATTGA
>JAMNZY010000240.1 GCA_023622055.1 Bacillota bacterium | reverse complement strand
GTAATGGACATAGAGCTAATATCACCAATAGCCATAGAGCAAGGTTTAAGATTTGCTATTCGTGAAGGTGGCAGAACAGTAGGCGCTGGTGTGGTAACTGAAATAATCGAATAATAGAGAAAAAAAGGGGAATCCTGAGATTCCCCTTTTTTATTGTCTTTATTGACAACTCAGTTTAATTATGATAAATTTATAAAAGTGACCATGTAGGTAGCGAAAAATCCTTGCACTTATTGAAACGAGCACTGGGAGGTGTACTCTTTGAGAGTTAATATAGTGTTAGCTTGCACTGAGTGTAAAGAAAGAAATTATTTCACGCAGAAAAATAAAAAAAATGACCCGGATAGGTTAGAGTTTAACAAATACTGCAGACGCTGCGGAAAACATACACTGCACAAAGAAACCAAATAAAAATAGGAGGATGCTTTTATGGCAGCGGCTAAGGAGGGTATTGTAAAGAGAACTGGAAAGTTCTTTCGTGAAGTAAGGTCCGAGATGAGAAAGGTAACTTGGCCTGTAAAAAGTGACCTTGTTACATTTACCATTGTAGTTTTTGTATCTGTTGCCATTGTCAGTGGCTTTATATGGATAGCTGATACTATCCTTTATAAGATAGTATCGCTAATTCTCCGATGAATGAAGGAGGTTGGGCAAGACCCGGTATTATGTCTAGAAATTGGTATGTTATTCATACTTACTCCGGTTATGAAAATAAAGTAAAGGCAAACCTGGAAAAACGTGTAGAGTCAATGGGTATGCAGGATAAAATTTTCCGGGTCCTCGTTCCTGTGGAAGAGGAAGTGGAAATTAAAAATGGCAAGCGCAAAGTAACCCAGCGGAAAGTTTTTCCGGGGTATGTATTGGTTGATATGATAGTAACCGATGATTCTTGGTATGTGGTGCGAAACACACCGGGAGTTACCGGTTTTGTCGGAGCAGGTAGCAAACCCATCCCCCTTCAGGAATCTGAGGCAAAATTTATTTTAAAGCAAATGGGAATAGAAGAACCAAAGCCAAAACTCGATGTTGCCATAGGTCAAAACGTAAAAGTATCATCAGGACCTTTCGAAAATTTTGTAGGGAAAATCATAGAGATCAATGAGGACAAACAGAAGATAAAAGTATCCATCTCTATGTTTGGAAGAGAGACCCCTATTGAACTGGGCTTTGACCAGATAGAAAAAATTTAGTAACAGTCAAACAGGAGGTGCGCCAATGGCAAAAAAGGTTATATCTGTAGTTAAACTTCAGATTCCTGCCGGCAAAGCAACACCAGCTCCACCAGTAGGTCCCGCTCTTGGTCCTACAGGGATAAATATAATGAATTTTTGCAAGGAATTTAATGAAAAAACAGCCCATCAAGCTGGCTTAATCATACCTGTAGAACTAACAGTATATCAAGATAGATCCTTTAGTTTTATCGTAAAGACACCGCCAGCTTCAGTGCTGCTCAAAAAGGCGGCTGGTCTAGATAAGGCTTCTGGAGAACCTAATAAGAATAAAGTTGGCAAGGTTACCAAGAAGGATATTGAGGAAATAGCCCAACTGAAGATGGTGGATTTAAATGCTGACACTTTAGAAGCTGCTATGAAAATGATTGAAGGCACTGCCCGAAGCATGGGCATTACAGTAGAATAAGCTGATAAGTGGGAGGATTTTTCCGCTAATACCACAAGGAGGTAATAAAGTATGGCAAAAAGAGGCAAGAAATATTTAGAAGCATTAAAATTAGTTGATAGAACTAAACTCTATGAAGTTAATGAAGCAATGGAACTTGTGCTAAAGACAGCTGTAAAAAATTTTGACGAAACCATAGAAGTTGCAGTCCGCTTAGGTGTTGACCCGAGACATGCTGACCAGCAGGTCAGAGGAACTGTAACACTTCCTCACGGAACCGGTAAAACTGTCAGAGTGCTAGTTTTTGCAAAAGGTGATAAAATTAAAGAGGCAGAGGAAGCCGGAGCAGACATTGTAGGTTCAGATGACCTAGTTGCTAAGGTTCAAGGTGGCTTCTTAGATTTTGATGTAGCTGTAGCTACACCCGATATGATGGGAAGTGTAGGTAAATTAGGTAGAATATTAGGTCCCAAAGGTCTTATGCCTAACCCCAAAGCAGGCACTGTAACCTTTGATGTAGGAAAAGCCGTAAAAGAAATTAAAGCTGGTAAAATAGAGTTTAGAGTAGATAAGACCAAAATCGTTCACGCTCCTATTGGAAAGAAATCCTTTGGTGTTGAAAAGTTAACTGATAACTTTAGAGCATTTATGGATGCTGTAATTAAAGCAAGACCAGCTGCTGTCAAAGGTCAATATCTGAGGAGTGTAGTGATTTCCAGTTCCATGGGTCCTGGAATCAAAATAAATCCTCAGAAAGTCATGGACTAATAAAGAAAGTCAACTAAATATCGACAAACCGCTGCAGACAGTAGGTGCCCCCGGGCTTAATTTCCTACCGAGGCGAAAGGCAAGGCATGGTTTGAGATTTTAAAAACCATTGCTTTAAACTTGTGTCTTGAAAGGAAGCCTTTCTGTTCTGCAGAAAGGTTTTTTTAATTAAATCTAGGAGGTGAAAGAGTGGCGATCAAAGAGGCAAAAGTCAAAGCTGTAGAAGAAATAAGGGATAAGTTTGGCCGCTGCCGAGCCGCCATACTTACAGACTTTAGAGGCTTAAACGTTGCTGAAATAACAGAGCTTAGACGTAAACTTAAAGAGCAAAATGTAGAGTACAAAGTTGTAAAAAACACTTTAACCCGCATAGCCCTAAAGGACTTTGACTACGATTTAGATGAGTTTTTAGAAGGCCCCACAGCTGTAGCCTTTAGCTATGAAGATCCTGTGGCTCCTGCAAAAATATTGGTGGATTTTGCAAAAACCCACAAACAATTAGAAATAAAAGCAGGAGTTGTAGAAGGCAAAGTTGCCGATCAAGCAACTATCAACGATTTGGCAAAGATGCCACCAAAGGAACAGCTATTGGCAAATGTGGTTGGTGCAATCCAATCTCCGCTATATGGTATTGTTGGCGTGCTTCAAGGCACTATACGGGATTTCGTTTACACGTTACAAGCTATACAGGATAAAAAAGCTTCATAAAAATCAAGAGGCTTTTTGTATAAAGTAAAAAAACTTGTTAATATAAAAAGGAGGAACTTTTAATGACAAAGGAAGAAATCATTGCTGCTATTGAGAATATGACTGTTTTAGAACTATCAGAATTGGTGAAAGAACTTCAGGACAAATTTGGTGTAACTGCCGCTGCTCCTGTAGCAGTTGCTGCTGCACCTGCTGCTGGTGGCGCTGCTGAAGCAGCTGAAAGCGAGCAGACAGAATTTGATGTAGTATTGGCATCTGCTGGCGATCAAAAGATTAAGGTAATCAAGGTAGTAAGAGAGATCACAGGTCTTGGCCTAAAGGAAGCAAAAGAATTAGTAGACAATGCTCCAAAGCCTGTAAAAGAAAAGGTTTCAAAGGAAGAAGCCGAACAGATCAAAGAAAAACTTGCAGAAGTCGGCGCAACAGTGGAAATAAAGTAATTGAAACGAGTTTTTTAAATACGGGTTCTATCGAACCCGTATTTTCTCCTAAATTCTCCATTATTTAAGGACTTGACGAAATCAGAGTTTTATTATACAATATGTTATGTCATGGCTAAGCAAGGATGACGCGGGGTGGAGCAGTCTGGTAGCTCGTCGGGCTCATAACCCGGAGGTCGTCGGTTCAAATCCGGCCCCCGCCACCAAAACATAATATAATATAATACAACATGGCGGCGTAGCTCAGGTGGCTAGAGCATGCGGTTCATACCCGCAGTGTCCGGGGTTCAAATCCCTGCGCCGCTACCATACATGGCCCTGTGGTCAAGCGGTTAAGACACCGGCCTTTCACGCCGGTAACAGGGGTTCGATTCCCCTCAGGGTCACCAAAACGTAATTAAGTCGCATAACAGGCGACTTATTTTTTTGTCCTTTTTCTAATCTTGTCGCCAATAGACTTTTCCGGTTTATTTTTGTCGCATAATTTTTTGATGTGGTTTCGCAATATTGACAATATTTACAGCCCACCTTCGTTATAATGGTATCTACCAAATATTTCAAGGAAGGTGGACAAACTTGATTGACCGAGCTCAGCTTAAATTGCCAGACATTTTTGTTCAAGAAACAACTAAATCTAAACCCGCGTCAACTTCATTTGCACCTGTGGGGCAAATAGCTAAAGAAGTTATTCCCCTGAGCATTTTTTCATTTTTGTTTGGCATGGCTTCCATAAATGGCCTTCATCCTTTTGCCCTGTCTTTTGCGGCGGCAAATTTTATATACCGAAATAATTTCATTATACCTGCAGTGTTTTCATATTTGGGAACCCTTACGGCTATAAAAAGTATCGCTTCTATTAGATATTTAGGTGCCATAGGCATGTTTTTCATTATTTACACTTTGCTAAATAGATCTAATCGGCAAAATCAGCTTTTCCTGCTTGGCATAGGTGTCTTTGCGGCAAATGTGGTTGCAGGGCTTATTTTTCTAAGGTATTATGGTATTTCCCCCTATGATGTATTTCTCCTTTTAGCTGAATCTGGCATGGCGTCTATCATGACATTTATTATTCCAGGAGGCATGCCGTGGCTTTTCAAAGAGTCAGTACAGCCCACAGAGAGAAATATTTGTATGGCGGTACTGGCAGGGGTTATATTGTCTATTGCTCGAAACTTTGTGTGGCTTGGGGTAAATGTACGAGATGTACTGGGGGTTTTTGCGGTTTTACTATTGGCGCTGATAGACGGTGCCGGCGCAGGAGCCGCTACTGGGATAATAATAGGGATAACAGGCTTTTCCTTTAGCCTTTCTCCCTGGTCAACAGCTGTAATGGCCTTTTCCGGTCTAATAGCAGGCTCTTTTAATAAACTTGGGAAAATCGGCATTATCACAGGTTTTTCGCTGGGTTATTTGTTATACAATTTTTACGTCAATTCCATGGGTGAGGCAATTATTCCTCTGCCGGTTCTGGCTGTAGCTTTCCTTTTAATTTTGTTTCTGCCTCAAAACACGATAGACAGGCTGCGGCTATATTTAAGCAGCTCAAGTGGCGATATCACAAGTTTTCACTTAGAAGAGAGGGCAAGAAATAGGCTATATGAACTGGCAACACTCCTTAAAGATTTAGGAGAAGCTTTTAAAAATCCTTTGATCAATGATGAGAGCAGAGTACTTTCGGCAGAGTTCCTGGATTTAGTTTGTGGGAGAGCACAACTTGAGGTTTGCTCAGATTGCGGAATGCGAAGAATATGTTGGGAGAAAGAACCAAAAAGAACCATGGCTTCCTTTTATACCATGATTAAGCTAAATGAAGGGCTCCGGGGAAAAAAAGACCTTCCCTTTTTATTTAAATCACGATGTGGTCGGACTGAAAGTATAAAAAGAATAATCAAACAGCAAAGTGAAATCTTTAAAGTAAAACAGCAAATGGAGAACATAGTAAAAACAAATCAAGAACTCATACAATCACAATTTGACAAAACAGCAGATATGGTGAAAGCTCTGGCTGATGGTGTTTGGGAAGAAGTCGATGAAAATATTGAAGGCGAACTTTCAGAACCAACTGGAACCCTCGAAGTTTCAGTAGGTGTGGCAGGAGTTGCCAAAGAAGGTCAAAGGGTTTCAGGTGACGGATTTTCCTTCATGGAGTTTAAGGGAAATAGATACATGTTAGCCCTGTGTGACGGCATGGGGGTTGGGAAAAAAGCTGCTCAGCACAGTGAAAAAACCCTTGCGTTACTTGAGCGACTCTTGGAAGCGGGATACAATCAAGAAACTGCATTAAAAGTCACAAATTCGGCTATGATGGCCATTAATACTGAAGAAGGTTTTTCTACAATTGATGTTGCTCTAATCGATACTGTCAGTGGAAAGATAAAATTTATCAAAGCTGGTGCACCAGCTAGCTTCATAAAGCGGGGCAAAAATGTGGATATAGTACAGGGGGGAAGTCTGCCGGTAGGTATCATGGATGATATCTTGCCTAAAGCTGCAGAGAAAACAGTCCGGGCTGGTGATATGGTGATTATGGTAACAGATGGAGTAATAGACGCTTTTTCAGACAAAGAAAATGGCGAGGAAATGCTTAAGAGATTTTTGCTTGATACAAAAACCACAAATCCTCAGGAGTTGGCGGAAAAAATACTAAAAAAGGCAAAGAATCAAAAGAATGTCAGGGATGACATGACGGTGCTTGTGGGCAGCATATGGAGAAAAAGGCAAATTTGATATTTTTATGTAGAAAAAATATAATGAATATGTAGTTGCCACAGAAATAATTTTTGATAAGAACAGGAAGAAACTGACACAATGAATGTTGAGAAACAATTTTTAAAAACCATAAAAAAATATAATATGGTAGAAAAAGGGGATAAGATTATCCTTGGTGTCTCCGGAGGGCCTGACTCTATTTGTTTGCTTTACCTTTTTAACAAATATCGTGACAAGTTGGGGATTTTCCTCTATGTGGCACATCTAGACCACATGTTTCGGGGAAAAGAATCAGAGGAAGATGCCCGCTTTGTAGAGAACCTTTGTCACAAGTGGAATATACCCTTTTTTAGCCAGCAAATTGATGTGCCTTCTTACGCCAAAAACTTCGGCCTTTCCCCTGAAGATGCGGCTCGACGTGTAAGATACGATTTTTTCCTGCAGGTTAAAAAGCAAATTAACGCCCATAAGATTGCAACAGGCCATAACCAAAATGACCATGAAGAGACAATACTTATGAATATTTTAAGGGGGACGGGTTTAGACGGCCTTGTGGGAATTGATCCGGTTCGGGAAAGTTTCATCAGGCCACTTATTGAGATACCAAGGGCCGAAATTGAAAAGTATATAGAGCAAGAAGGCATTCCCTTTAGAATAGATGCTACAAATCTAACCACTGATTATTTTAGAAACAGCATTCGTTTAGAACTAATTCCTCTAATTCGAGAAAAGTACTGCTCCCATTTCGGACAATCCCTCAGGCGACTTTCAGAGATAACTAGACGAGACCTGGCCTTTTTAAAACAAGAGACTGCAAAAGCCGAGGCAGATGTAGTAAACTATCAGGCAGAAAAAGCAGTAATAAATGTAGAAAAGTTCTTAAAGCAGCATGAGGCCATAAAATATCGTTTAGCAAGGTCAGTTGTTGAGAAACTCTCTGGCGATGTGAAGGATTTTGAAACAAGACATGCCAAATTGCTGGTAGAGTTTATAGAAAATGCATCGCCTGGCAGCATGATAGAATATAATACTTTCATCCTTTCAAAGGCAAGCTTTGACGAAATACCTAATTACAATTATCTCCTAAATGTTCCAGGGGAAATATCAATAAATGAGATTGGCATAAATATAAAGGCATATATAAAGGCCAAGGACGAAATTAAAATAACTCCGGATACTGACATGGCCTATCTAGATTATGATAAAATTGAAAGCAATTTGATTATAAGAAACAGGCTTCCAGGAGATAGGTTTAAACCTTTGGGGGGCATGGGTTTTAAAAAACTAAAAGACTTTTTTATTGACGAAAAAGTTCCCCGGCTAAAAAGAGATCAAGTTCCAATCGTAGAGTCAAAGGGGAATATAGTCTGGGTTGGCGGCATGAGGATTGATGATAGATATAAAGTGACCGGGGAAACAAAAAGAGTGTTAGTTATGGAAATGAGAAAGATATAAAACAGGAACAGGAAGTTCCTGTTTTTTTATGTCTGTAAAAATAGGTTTTTAACTATTTTTCATATAAATATTTACAATGAGCAGCCTATAGTAAAGCTAAAACAAATAAAACATTTAGCAATATGCTCAAAATAAGGAAAAAACTCAACAAAAAATTAGGCATTTTGATTATACAAAAGAGTAAGACATTTTGATATTGTACAATTAAAAACAATACAAAGAATGCAGGTGTTCCTATGAAAATAATCGTAGCTCCTGATTCATTTAAAGGCAGCTTGACTTCAATACAAGCAGCAAATGCAATAGAAAAAGGGATAAAAAAAGCGGCGCAAAACTACAAAAAACCTGTAGAAGTTATAAAGGTCCCTATGGCTGATGGTGGCGAGGGGACAGTAGAAGCAATCGTATCTGCTAATGGCGGCAGGATAATTACGACACAAGTCCTCGATCCGTTGGGCAGAGAAGTAGATTCGTTTTTTGGAGTTTTACCAGATAATACTGCAGTAATAGAAATGGCAGCAGCCTCAGGCATCAATCTGCTGAGTGAAGATGAGCGAAACCCGATGAAGACCACAACTTATGGCACAGGACAGTTGATAAAAAAAGCTCTTGATTACGGCTGTAAACGAATAATTATCGGGATAGGCGGCAGCGCCACCAATGATGGTGGAGT
>JAMNZY010000025.1 GCA_023622055.1 Bacillota bacterium | reverse complement strand
TGTGTAACCATATTTGAATCTGGTTGATTTATTGCTGTCTGAGAAGTTATCTGTGAATTACTTGTCTGCGTAGTAAAAAATATGATTTCATCAGACTGCGATAAATTAGAGTCAAGTGGCAGCTGATTGTAATCCTTAAGCTTGTCATAGCCTGTGGTGTTGTCTTTTGCTTCTATTACTTCTTTATTTTGGGGCAATTTCTCTTTTGTAGAAATATCGGTTTTTGTTTTCTGATTAACCTGGTAAATATTGACCTTTTCATTTTTGTGATTTTCACTGGCTTCAAGGAAATATTGACCTTTTCATTTTTGTGATTTTCACTGGCTTCAAGGCTTTTTGCTTCATAAGCAATGCTGCTGTTTTCTTTTAAGTAATTGTCATCAAAAGCCTTATGTTTTAAGTTAGGCTCCTCTAGCACTTCCTCTATGGCAGCTTTTAAAGATTTTAAATCTAGTTCAGCGCCAGGAGATATTGCTTTTTTCAACGCTAAATAAAACTTTTCAACATTTTCTTCATTGATTTCACCAGTTGCATTAAATTCTGCAAGTATTGCTTGCCAGTATCTATTCAGTTCATCTGTGGGCAGTTTTACATCTAAATGGAATGTCTCAAAATTCTGTATCAAAGCTGGCAGTTCTTCATTTAGCAGTATTTCTAAATCTTTCATTGATATATCAATGTTTAGAAGATTTAACACTTGGATTAAAAGAGCATCAGTGTTTTCCTCTTTTGCCTCATCAGTTAAGTTGTTTCCTCTAGGGCTTTTGATATTTTCTAATATCGTGCCAAAATCTTTTTTACTTGCTGTATGTGATTTTGCTTCTCCTGGGGCCTTTTGTGCAGCAGCTGTCAACTGAAAAACTTGTAATGCCATATCCACTCCCTTTTTCACCTCCTTTTTGTTATATTTTGTTTTTTATAAGCCGCTCATCTTTTTAGTGATTTCAGCGGCTCTTTTTGCATCTAGGTTAGCAAGGATTTCTGAAACTACTTCATTTTTCATGTTTTGAAGCAACTGGATTAATAGCTCATCTTCCATATTTTCCAAGATCCTTGCCGCATTTCTCGGTTCCATCATTTCATAATATCATCCAGCTCTTTTTGTAGAGCTTCAAGTTCACTTTCCCGCTTAGCCAGTTGTGATTCCCAGTCTGCCAATTGTTTTTTTTGATTTTCAATTTGTTCCCATTCCTCTTCTATTCTGGCTTTTTCATTTTCAATAATTTCTTGCGGATCTTTTTCCTGCCTAGATGTTGCTCTACTTAGTACTGGCACCTTTGACAAAGCTTGTTTCATTGGATGAGAGTCCTTTAAATTTTTGAAATAGAAAAAATAAAAGACTGCAAGTACTAGCACCAAAAAAATAATTATTCCTGTAATAATTGTTTTGCCGCTTAATATATTTTTCATTAGGTAGTTTCCTCTCCCAAACGGCTATAGTTTATATTTCCCAGTTCATCGGTAATTTTTTGTTCTTCCCTGTTTAGTATCATGTTGTATTCCTTATATTGATGCTCTTTTATTTTCTCATATATTTGTCTCTCTCGTCTGCTGCTAATAAAATTATTTGTACATCTTTCATAAGCCTCTTGAGCCTGTTTTACGACATTTTTCTGACTTTCAATAAGAAAGGACATGTCAGCATCAAAAACACTGTAGTATGATAAATCTCTGATTTCAGCGGAAGTAAATATTATTTTGTCAAACTCTTTCCGAGTATTTTCTTTTAAAATATTCATTTTGTATAGGCGGTTTTCTTCTGTGCGCTTTTTTAATATGGCCTGAGATAGTTTTTGTCTTTCAATTTTCTCTTTAAGCTGTTTTATCCTTAAAGGTGTTTCCAATCTAAAATAGAATTTTTTCATCTATCTTCATCCTCAAAAATTCTTTCCAAAGCTGCAATAGTTTTGTCAAAGTCCATTTTTTCCTCAATGCTTTGTTTGAGAAACTTTTCTATCTCATCAATGTACTTTAAAGCTTCATCGATTTTAGGATTATTACCTTTTGCATAAGCTCCTATATTAATTAAATCTTCTGCTTCTTTGTATACAGAGAGGATGTTCTTAACCTTCCCAGCCAGCTGTCGGTGCTCTGAAGAAACAACGTCATTCATTAGCCTGCTTACACTTGAAAGTATGTCTATAGCAGGGTAGTGATTTCTATTGGCTAAGTCCCTAGATAGGACTATATGTCCATCTAAGATGCCGCGAACGGCATCTGATATGGGCTCATTTAAGTCATCGCCGTCCACCAGAACCGTATATATGCCTGTAATTGAACCTTTAGAAGAGGTTCCTGCTCTTTCTAAAAGCTTTGGCAGAGTTGCGAAAACCGAGGGAGTATACCCTCTAGTCACAGGGGGCTCTCCTGCTGCCAATCCCACTTCTCTTTGGGCCATGGCAAATCTAGTGACGGAGTCCATCATCAACAGCACATCTTTGCCCTGATCCCTAAAGTATTCAGCTATAGCAGTTGCAGTAAAGGCTGCTCTTGTCCTGACAAGGGGTGGTTTGTCGGAAGTAGCAACAACTATAACAGATCTTTTTAAACCTTCTTCTCCTAAATCTTTTTTTATGAAACTATTGAGTTCTCTTCCCCTCTCCCCTACAAGGCCGATAACATTGATATCAGCTTTTGTGTTTCGGGCTATCATACCTAATAGAGTGCTTTTTCCTACGCCACTGCCAGCAAAAATGCCTAGCCTCTGGCCTACGCCACACGTTAAAAATGCATCTATAGCTCTAATCCCAAGGGGCATAGGTTGTTTAATCATAGACCTTTCTATGGGATTAGGAGGCTCATTTAAAACAGGATAACTCATCTTAGTTTTTAAAGGCCCTTTACCGTCAATTGGATTTCCTAGGCCATCAAGCACCCTGCCCAACAATTCGGTTCCAACAGAGACCATCATTTTTTTTCCGGTGGCTTCCACTTCCCATCCTGGACCTAAGTCCTCCATATCCCCTAAGGGCATCAATATTACTGTTTCATCCCGAAAGCCCACAACTTCAGCCAGTAAAGTTTTGGGATTGTTGGGAGATTTTATTATACAGATTTCCCCCATCTCTGCAGGAGGGCCCTCGGATTCGATGGTCAAGCCAACGATTTTAGAAATCTTGCCTTTTGGTTTAATCGTAATTATATCATTCAAAATTGAATGAACGTAATCGAAAACAGGAGTATCCATCATATTACTTCCAATTCCTTTAACGCTTCAGCTATATTTTCTATCTGTGTATGTATTCCTACATCGATTTCAAAATTGGGTCCAGTTATTATACAATCGCCAGGAGATAACATAGGATCTTTAATCAATGTAATAGAGCTTTTCCAACTTTTAAGCTGGGAAACTAGGGGAGCAACCCTGTCATGATCTGATTCAGAAATTCTAATAATGGCTTCTTTTGCTTCCCCAACTTTTTCAAGGCCATTTTTTATTAGGCCTATAAAATACTCACTGTCTACTTGAAGGGCTCTGCCTAAGATTTTTTCTGCAATAGCCAGTGATAATTTTAGACATTCTCTTTCCAGATGCTGTTTAAAAACAATGTTTTGTTTCTGCAACTCTTGTACAGCCTTGTTAAGTTCATTTAAGTGTTTGCTCCAAAGGATTTCCTGTTCTTTTTTTCCAGCTTCAAAGCCTTCTTTATATCCTGATTCATAGCCTACTTCAAAAGCTTCTTGTTCAATTTTCTCTTTTTTTTCCTCAGCTTTTGATATGATCTCCTCTGCTTCTTCTCTAGTTTTTTCTAATATTTCACGAGCTTTAATCACAGCTTCATCCAGTAACTGCTTACTTTCATCTTCAAAAAACTTGTGACAACTGAGCTCAGTATTACTTATGGGTAAAGGTCTTTTGCTGGCTTTTTTAAGTGGGGTATCAGGTTCTTTTAGCTTGAGAGGTTTGTCCCTCTCAAGGACCACAAACTTTAAAACATTAGACAATTATCTCATCACCACCGCCCCGAGAGATGATTATTTCACCAGCATCCTCTAATTTTCTGATAATGTTTACAATCTTCTGTTGAGCTTCTTCCACATCTCTGAGTCTTACAGGCCCCATGTATTCCATGTCTTCTTTCACCATTTCAGCTTGACGCTTAGACATATTTTCAAATATCCTTCTCTTCAGATCTTCACTGGCACCTTTTAAAGCCATTGTCAAATCTTGATTGTCAACTTCTCGCAATGTGCGCTGTATAGACCTGTTGTCAAGGCTGAGGATATCTTCAAACACAAACATACGACGTCGTATTTCTTCTGCCAATTCAGGATTGTCTATTTCCAAGGCCTCAATAATATTTTTCTCTGTACCTCTGTCAACATTATTTAGTATATTGACAACTGCTTGAATCCCGCCCACATTGGTGTAGTCTTCTGTTACCACTGATGCCATTTGACGCTCTAGAACTTTTTCCACTTCCATTATTATATCTGGCGAGGTCCTGTCCATTGTTGCCACGCGCCTGGCTATGTCCACCTGTTTTTCAGGTGGAAGTGAAGAAAGAAGGGAAGCAGATTGTTCAGGTGTCAAGTATGTCATAATTAATGCTATGGTTTGAGAGTTTTCATTTTGTAAAAAATTCATCAATTGAGACGGATCTGCTTTTCTTATAAAATCAAAGGGCCTAACCTGCAAGGATGATGTAAGTCTATTGATGATTTCGATTGCTTTCTGAGTACCTAAGGCTTTTTCCAATACCTCTTTTGCATAATCAATTCCGCCTTCAGTTATATAGTTTTGTGCCAATAACATTTGGTAAAACTCTTCTAAAATATCGTTTTTTTGTTCATTTGATACTTTGGATAAATTTGCTATCTCAAGGGTTAACTGTTCGATATCTTCTTCTCTTAAATAGCGGTAGATATTAGCGGCAATTTCAGGCCCCAGTGACACTATTAAAATAGCCGCTTTTTGTCTTCCAGTCAACTTATTCTGTGCCATAAATCCACCTCTAATCTTCACTTAGCCAAGTTTTTATCACTTTGGCAACATCTTCCGGATTTCGTCTAGCGTGTCTTTCAAGCTTTTTGTAAATATCGTTATCCTTGGTTTCCAAAGACTCTTCTTCCATTTTTGCAGCCGCCGCTTGCTGCATAGCAAGCATTTCTTGGGCTAGTCTCTCCTCTTCCTGTTTTGCTTTTTTGCGATTCATATGCCATCTTATGGAAATAATGGCTAGCAAAGCTATTAGAGCTATTCCTGCAATCATGAAATATCTCATGCGCTGTTGTTCCCGCTGCTGACGGGCAAATTCATCTGCTAAAAGCCTTGCCATATCATTTTGGAATTCCATGCCCTCTACAGAAATTTGATCTCTTTCAGGGTCATAGCCAATTGCATTTCCAACCATAGATGCAATTGATTCTTTTTCACTTTCGCTTAACTCCCGGTTTACAACTACAGAAACGGTAAGTCTGTTAACTGCTCCGGGCATGACAGTGAGAGTTTCTAGAGTTTCATTTATATCAAAATTTTTAATGACTTCAGTCCTTTGGTGCTCTGTAGGCCCTGTTTCAACTTGTGCGTAGCCTGGAATATTTGCACCTACTCCCGGCTCACCACCAGCCACAGTACCTGTACCACTAAAGTGTTCTCTTAACTCTTGGATACTTCTAACTATCCCTTCCCCTGTCTCTTCATTGACAGGTGTAAACAACTTGCTCTGCACTGTCTTTTTATCAAAATTTAGCTCTGCATTTACTCTAACAGCCACATTGCCTGGACCAAATATCTGCTCTAACAAAGATTTAACATTTGCTTGAAGTTGATTTTGAAAATTGTTCTGAATGACCAATTGGTTGTTTATGGCTTCAGGGGAATCTTCATCTTGAGACAGAGGGATATTGGAAAGAGTCCTTCCGTATTGATCCACTACTGTAACATTTTCAGGTTTCATGTTTTTCACTGAATAAGTAATAAGATTTATAATTCCCATTACTTCCTCTTTGGTCATTTCATGTCCAGGTTTAACCTGTAAAAATACTGCAGCTGAAGGCTCTTGACTTGAATCAGGTTGTATGAAAACTGATTCTTCTTGCTGTACAATATAAATTTTGGCCTGCTCAACAGATTCCATCATTTCTATTGCCCGGGAAAGTTCACCCTGTAATGCTTGATTGTACTGTATGCGTCTCTCCCACTCAGTAGTTCCCAATCGTGATTGGCTAAAAACTTCATCAAAGCCTATTGAGCCACCTTTTGGCAAGCCTTCTTGGGCCAAGCTCAACATTATCTTATACCTTTGTTCAGGGGTAACTAATATGGTTTTTCCTTGGTTTTCAAGCTTATATGATATGTTGTCTTCTTCAAGTTTCTTGACTATTTCAGCTGCATCCTTTATATCCAAATTGGAATATAAAGGCACATATTTTGGCCTGCTTAGGATATAAAGCATCGAACCTAAAAATAAAACAATGACAGCTGCAGAAACAATGATTTTAATTTTTTGCGCCCTATTTCTACTTTGCCAAAACTCAATAGCTTGATGCTTTATGTTTTGAAAATCCATTGCCTACACCTTACCTGCTATATCTGCATTCTCATAATTTCTTGATATGCTTCCATTGCTTTATTTCGTATCTGCAAAGTAAGCTCCAGAGATAACCTGGCTTTCTCGCCTGCAATTACTACATCGTGCAAATCAACATCATTGCTAAAAAGATGCCGATACAAAGCAGTTTCATATTCTCTTTGATATGTATTTACGGATTCCAGCGCATCTTTTAGCACTTCACCAAATGATTTTTCCCTTTGTTCTTTAACTCCCCCAAAATTATCAAAATTACTGTTTATAGTTTTGCTATCAAGTTCTATTTTCACTGGTTCTTCTCCTTTCAAGCTAATCATATCTTGCCGATTTCAAGAGCTTTACTTATCATACTTTTCGCAGCATTTATTGCTGTCGCATTTGCCTCATAACTTCTCAGGGCAGATATCATATCCACCATTTCTGTAACAATATTTACATTGGGGAGTCTCACATATCCCTCCGCATCAGCATCGGGATGGGTGGGATCATACATGATTCTAAAAGGTGCAGTGTCTTTTTCAACAGAAACCACTTTTACTCCAGCAGGTTTGCTTCTACTACTTAAATATTCACTAAAAGGCTTTTTATCCTTACTCTCCTGGAAAATTACCCTTTCTCTTTGATAGGGACCTCCTTCATTGGTTCTTGTAGTGTTTACATTGGCAATATTGTTGGAAATAACATCAAGTCTCAGCCTTTGGGCAGTCATTCCAGAAGCACTTATATCCATCATGTCAAACATTCCCAAGTTTACTTCCTCCCTTCACTGATAGCAGTTTGGAGCATTTTAAAGTTTTTACTTATCTGTTCAGATATTATATTATAGGAAAGAGTGTTCTTTGCCAGTTCCACCATTTCCTTATCAATATCCACATTGTTGCCATCGTTTCTAAACCTATAATCCTCTTCACGATATACTTTAGGCTTAATATCCATTAATTGCTTTCTCGCGTCAATATGTTTTTCACTTGTAGTAACTAAAGGAATGGTGCGCCTATTTAATTTACTTTTTAATAGCTCTTCAAAAGCAATATCATACCTTTTATAGCCAGGTGTATCTACATTGGCAAGATTGTTGGAAAGAAGTTCATGTCGCTTCATTTTCACATCTAGCAAACTGCTTAGAAAATCTATCTTGCTAAACATTTCTGACATTCTATCACCTTCCAATACAGGATAATACAGGTGGTTATGGAATTTTTTGTTTGACATAGTATATAATTAGACAAAAATCGGCAAAGTCCTTCTTTGAAATCCAATATTTTCTAGTTTTTTAATTATAATGGCAAGTTTTTCTATTAATGCTATAATTAGACATTCATTAATTCTGTCTTTATGAATAGGTGAAATAGAGAAAAAATAAAAAAAGCAGCATAGCTGCTTTTTTTATTTTAAGTGAAACAAGGAAATTTTTAAATTTAGCCTCTTACCTTTTTTAATTCATCTAAGAGTTTATCATTTAGGATCTTTATGTAAGTCCCTTTCATTCCCAGAGAGCGGGATTCGATAACTCCGGCACTTTCTAGTTTTCTTAGAGCATTTACAATTACTGACCTGGTAATGCCAACTCTGTCGGCAATTTTACTGGCTACCAGCAAGCCTTCGTTGCCGTCTAATTCTTCGAATATGTGTTCAACTGCTTCCAGCTCTGAGAAAGATAGTGTGCCAATAGCTAACTGGACAACGGCTTTCTTTCTAGCTTCTTCTTCAATCTCATCGCTTTTTGACCTCAATATTTCCATACCCACTACAGTGGCACTATATTCGGCAAGGACCAAATCTTCTTCTGTAAACTCTTTTTTGAATCTGGACAGCACTAAAGTGCCAAGTCTCTCGCCGCCACCATTAATAGGTACGATTGTAGTCAATTTTTCTTTCTGAGTAGATTCGCTATTTTGAAAGATATAATCTTCAGAATCTGAAGAAATATTGGGTTTTGTCTCATGCACTTCAAGTAATCTGTCATTGAGTTCTTTTGGGAACATTTTATCTTCTAAGATATCTTCCTCAACTGCATTACATTCATAATCTTCTAAGAGGTGATACCCTAGAA
>JAMNZY010000040.1 GCA_023622055.1 Bacillota bacterium | reverse complement strand
GTAGAGCGGTAATTTTGCTCTAAGCGAATTACCGTAGCATCAGGAAAGTCCTGTTCAAACTCCAGTATATTTCGAATATCAGCACCTCTAAAGCTGTAAATGCTTTGGTCATCATCACCTACTACACATAAGTTCCGGTGTTTTGCCGCCATCATTCTTACCAGTTCATATTGAGCCAAATTTGTATCCTGATACTCGTCTACCAGGATGTGCAAGAAGCGATTTTGATAATAGGAAAGGACTTCCGGAAATTCCCGGAAAAGCTTTACAGTTTTCATGATAATATCGTCGAAATCTAAGGCATTGCTTTCTTTTAAACGCTTTTGGTACAGCTCATATATTGTTGCCATAGTTTTTTCCCGTATGTCTTTTGCACTGTCAAGACATTTTCCGGGTTCCAAAAGTCTATCTTTTGCCCGGCCTATATAATTTAACACTGCTGCCGGTGTAAATTTTTTGTCATCTATGTTTAAAGTTTTTAAACACTCTTTTATCAATACTTGTTGGTCCTGGGTATCAAAGATAATAAAATTCCTATCATACCCCAGCTTATCTATATCAACCCGCAAAAATCTCACACAAGCGGAGTGAAAAGTGCTTACAAGGATATCATTGACCCTTGGAACTAATTTCTTTATCCTGTCCTTCATTTCTTGGGCAGCCTTATTGGTAAAAGTAATGGCGATAATGTTTTTTGGATCTACGCCTCTGTTGTTTATCAAATAGGCAACCCGATATGTAAGAACGCGAGTTTTGCCGCTGCCGGCTCCAGCCAATACAAGTAGCGGGCCTTCTGGATGTGTTACTGCTTTTTTTTGCTGTGGATTTAAATCATCTAAAAGATTCATTGAATACCTCCTAAATAAAAAAGCGTGGAGACCACGCTAATCTTTCTGCTGGTTTGTCTTTGCCAGTCTCTCTAAAATTATATTGTATCCATTGGCACCGTAGTGCAAAAAACGCTTAACTCGACTTATGGTAGCTGTACTTGCACCTGTAGCTTGGGCAATTTCTGTATATGTGCGACCTTCTTTCAACATCTTTGCCACCTGCAGCCTTTGTGCCATGGATTGGACTTCACCTATTGTACATATGTCCTCAAAGAAACGATAACACTCTTCTCGATTTTCCAAAAGTAATATTGCGTCAAAAAGCATGTTTAAACAAGGGTCGTTTAATTTTTCCAGCTCCACACCGGCCCCTCCTTGCATAACAACTATAAAAACACCTTACTTACTCTGTGATTAATTCTTTTAAAACATAGGTGTAAATCCTCAAATTTTTAAAGAGATCTTCCACTTCAATGTACTCATCAACTTGATGTGCCAGTTCCGGTTTTCCTGGGAAAATTGGTCCAAAAGCTACACAGTTATCAAACATTCTGGCATATGTGCCGCCACCTATAGAAAAACAATAAGCTTTTTCGCCGGTTACTTTTTCATAGGCGTATTTAAGCTTTTGAATTATTATGCTGTCTTCAGGAACATAATGGGGTTTGTTATCAGAAATATTTTCTATCTGGATAAATTCCGGTGTATTTTTCCGAATTTGTTCAATTATCTCTTCTCCCTTGTATTTTATGGGATAGCGAATATTTATTGTAACTGTTGCCTTGTTCTCATCGCTCTCAAGTATGCCTACATTAAAGGTAAGCTGACCAGAAATATCATCTTTAAAATCTATACCCAAACCTTTGCCAGTGGTATCTAGACCGATTTTGTCATTTAAAAACTCCACAAAATCACTGTAGGGCTTTGAAAGTCTCACTTTGCCTAAAAGATTTGCCAAGAGCATACAAGCGTTTTTGCCTTTTTCAGGTGTGCTGGCATGGGCAGAAACACCGTATGATTTAATTATGACCCTGTCTTGTTTTTCCTCAACTTCAAAATTTCCAGGAACAGTATTTATGGCACTTTCTACTGCATCAGTGATTTCATCTATATTTCCTGCAATATGAGCCTCGGCATAATCTGGGACCATATTGGGGCGATGACCACCTTTAAATGACAGCAATTTAGCACCCTGGTCTGCTTTTTTCTCATCAAACAAAGAGGCAAAAGAAAAAGTCAGTATTCCCTTCTCACCATTTATAATGGGATAATTGGCATCAGGGGAAAAACCCATGGTGGGAGGTTCATCGTATTTTTTATAATATTCCATGCATTCAAAGCCACTTTCTTCATCAGTGCCGAAAATTACTCGCACCCTTCTGTTAAATTTGATTCCGGCATCTTTCAGAGATTTTAGTGCAAACAAAGCGGCCATAGCAGGCCCTTTATTATCTATAGCTCCTCTGCCGTAAACTCTGCCATTGTGTATTTTTCCGCCATAAGGGGGAAAAGTCCATCCGCTGCCCTCCGGCACCACATCAAGGTGCACCAATATCCCAATCATTTCATCCCCTTCACCCCACTGGGCCCATCCTGCATAATTATCTAGGTTTTTTGTCTCAAGGCCAAAACTTTTTGCCAGATCTAAGGCGTAATTTAGTGCTTTTGCAGGTCCTTCACCAAAAGGCATGCCTTCTTGTGGTGTTTCTCTGACACTCCTGATTTTAATTATTTCGCTGGTTGCTGTTAGCAATTGTTTCTCATTTAAAGTAATTGCCTGTTCTATATCCATACATTTTGCCTCCAACTCACGCTTTTATTATAGTATTCCACTTTAAAACATTAAATTCCTTTTTAAGATTGAATAATATGAGACGGTTCCTCTCTATTTAGGAACCGTCGTTATTTACATAAAAAGCTCTGTTAAAGTAGCACATACCATGCCTAATATGGCACCAGTCAATACATCAGAAGGGTAGTGCATTCCAGTGTATATGCGAGATATTCCTACCATTGTAGCCAGAAAGTATGATATGGGGCTATAGGCAGGAAAATGTGTAGCAAAAACTGCTGCTAGGGAAAAACCTGCGGTTGTATGGCCAGATGGAAAAGAGTGGTCTTTTAAAAGCTTACTCCAAAACGTATTCACCTCAGGCAAAACTAAATAAGGCCTTTTGCGGGCTATGGTGTTTTTGAAAAGCTGCACTATTCCCTGACTGCCTGTCAAAGTAATAAAGGCTTGCGTAGCAGCTGTTTTCGCCTCACTTTGGCCGAACAAATATAGAAAAAGGCAGGAAAGTACAGTGAAGCTGACACCACCTAAATGGGTAATCCGCGGCATGAATATATCTAGTATCCTACACTTTATTTTCTTATTTATATATTCAAATAACTTCTTGTCATTATTATATAGATACTCCCAAAACCCTTTCAAGAATATCCTCCTCAAACTAAATCAATCCACAATCTCCACCATTATGCCTTTTTTCTCCACTGCACTTATGAGTGAATTAATAACTTCACCTTGCTTTTGAATTTCGAATGTTGAACGCAAAGATTTGCCCATTATTATATATGTTATTTTGTTTTCTTTGGCAAACTCTTCCAAAGTATCATAAATCTTTTCTCCCGTTAAAATGGAAACTGTTCCACCCAAATCTTTTGCTAATTCAAATAACTCCAATAGAATCTTGTGTTCTTTTAATTCTCTATTTAAATCTTTCTTGTTGTTTACATATATTACTACAAATTGGCCGTCCATTTCTCTAGCCCTGGCAGCTCCTTTTGATATCAATCTTTTGCAACTTTTCTGAGGTGTCACACAGACCATGATTCTATGCCGCACACCAGGGTCAAAAACGACCATCATTGCGATCTCCTCTCTTGTCTTTTTCATTAAATATTATATATAAAATCAGCAGTTTTAGCAATGTAAAGAAAAAAATAAAAAGAGGCGAACACTTCATAATTCGCCCCTTTGACAATTATACCGCCTTATTGTGCTGTTATTCTAAATTCAAGGCTCAATCTGACACCTGGTGTAGCCAAATTCCACCCCGTTAATCTGTATAGGCCTGGCCTTGTAATGATACCGTCAGCCCTTTGATTCCATACCTCCCGATAAACAATTTCTTCTCCAGGTTGCAATCTATCAGTGGTTATGGCTTGGGTGAAAACTCTTCCCTGGGACCACTGCCAAACTAATCTGTCATCTCGGGTCACCCTGAAATCAACTTTTTGAGAAGTTCTATAAGTTAGAGTGAGGGGTACATTTAATATGTTTTTCTTTCGAAATCTTATTATTATTTGTTCTCCCAGCCTGTATACTCCTTTGTTTAGTGAAAGAGTATATTGGACACCGTCAAAGGTCCGCGTAACCACTGGCCTGGTTGACGGCGGAGTGGGTGTGGGCGGCGAAGGTGGAGACGGATGGGTAGGCGGGCAAGGCGGACAATCAGGCGGCGGTTGTGGTGTTTCCTCTGACACAGGGATTAACAATACTTGCCCCACAAATATTAAATCTGGGTTGGTTAAATTGTTTGCTTCCACAATAGCGGCTACAGTAGTGCCGTATCTTGCTGCAATTTGGGATAGAGTATCTCCCGCACGAACTATATATCTTATCAAAGTTGTATCCCTCCTTTACCATGTATTTGGCCACTATTTTGATTATGAATAATCTAATATATGTTATGAAGCAGATATTACTATGGTGAAGAATAGTTTTTATAAATACAAAAAAGGATATCTTGTAGATATCCTTTTTTGTCGTAACCCAAGGTTAGGAAGTATACAAGTTGAAATGATCCGATTCACTTTTTTCTATATTGACAGGTTTCTCTGGCAAAGGCTTTAAAGTCTTTTCTATAACTTCATCCATAGTATTTACAAATATAAAGCACAGTTCATCTTTTACCCTTTGAGGAACTTCTTCCAAATCCTTTGTATTCTCTTCAGGCAGTATAATGGTCTTTATTCCTGCTCTATGGGCTGCCAGGACCTTTTCCTTAATACCTCCAACAGGAAGTACTCTTCCCCGCAGTGTTATTTCCCCAGTCATAGCAACAGTTCTATCCACTGGTCGCATGGCCAAGGCTGAAATAAGGGCACAGGTAATTGTAATGCCGGCAGAAGGGCCGTCTTTAGGTATGGCGCCTTCAGGCACATGGATGTGTATGTCGTATTTTTTGTGAAAATCCTCATCGATATTTAACAAGTGAGCCTTAGACCTAACATAGCTATAGCTGGCATGGGCAGATTCTTGCATCACATCCCCAAGTTTTCCAGTGAGAATTAACTTGCCTTCACCTTTCATAACAGAGACTTCTATATTTAAAATATCTCCACCTACTTCTGTCCAAGCAAGGCCTGTAGCAACACCTATTAAATCCTGTTTTTCTACAGTGCCATAGTGGTACCGGGGCACCCCTAAGAACTTTTCCACTAGGTCTTCATCTACATCTATGGTATTTTTCTCACCTTCAACTACAGCACGGGCTATTTTGCGGCATATATTGGCAATTGCCCGCTCTAAATTCCGGACTCCCGCTTCTCTAGTGTAATTTCTTACAATTTTAATTAAAGCACTGTCATGAAAAGTCACATATGATAAATCTAAGCCGTGTTCCTTAAGCTGTTTAGGAATTAGATGCCGCTTTGCTATTTCTAGTTTTTCATCTTCCGTATATCCGGGAATTGTCACTACTTCCATGCGATCTAAAAGAGGCCTTGGAATATTGTATAAATTATTTGCAGTTGCAATAAACATCACTCTAGATAAGTCAAAGGGAATTTCAAGGTAGTGATCTGAAAAACTGTTGTTTTGTTCTGGGTCCAGCACTTCCAGCAAAGCTGAAGAAGGGTCTCCTCTGAAATCTGCATTCATTTTATCTATTTCATCTAACAAAAAAACTGGATTTTGCGACCTAGCCTGACGTATGCCTTGTATTACTCTGCCTGGCATGGAACCCACATATGTCCTTCTGTGGCCTCGAATTTCCGCTTCATCTCTGACACCGCCTAAGGATACTCTTACAAATTTTCGCCCCATGGCACGTGCCACAGACCTGGCTAGAGAAGTTTTTCCAACTCCCGGCGGACCTACTAAGCACAAGATGGGCCCTTTTATCTTCCCCGACAATTTCCGGACAGCAAGAAACTCCAGTATTCTTTCTTTTACCTTGGTTAGCCCATAGTGATCTTCCTCTAAAACCTTTGCTGCTTTTTTTATATCTACACTATCCTGGGTAAAGCTATTCCAGGGAAGAGAGAGGACCCAATCCAAATATGTCCTAATTACGGAAAGCTCTACTGCAGCTGCAGGCATTTTTTCCATCCTGTCTACTTCTTTTAGGAGCTTTTCTTGTATGTCCTCCTTAAGCTCTAGGGCTAGTATTTTTTCTCGGTACTCATCAGCTTCAGCTGTCCTTTCATCTTGCTGGCCCAGCTCCTTTTGAATTGCCTTCATCTGCTCTCTCAGGTAGTACTCTTTTTGGTTTTTTTCTATTTGTTTTTTTACCCTGTAATTTATTTTCTTTTCAATTTCAAGGATTTCTATTTCCTGTGAGATTATCTGGAAAAGCAATTCTAACCGATCTTTAAATTCCAGAGTCTCTAAAATTCTTTGCTTGTCTTCAATTTTTATGGCTAGATGAGAGGCCACAATATCAGCAAAACGCCCTGGATTTGACACATTTTCCAGAGAAATCAAAATATCTGGTGGTAATTTTTTGGTCATGTTCATATATCGTTCAAAAAGGTTTAGAATGCTCCTCATGAGAGCTTCCTCTTGAGTATCTGCTTTTTCATCACTTTCCATGACTTCTTTAATTTCTACTTTAAAAAATGGATCTGTTTGGATGTAGTTATCAATTACAGCCCTATTTAGCCCTTCAATTAACACTCTAATTGTGTCTTGGGGCATCTTTAAAAGCTGTTTTATTTTAGCAACTGTGCCGGTGGTGTAAATCTCATTTTTTGTAGGAAAATCTATTTTCGCATCTTTTTGAGCCACTAGTAATATTTTTTGGTCTGCCACCATTGCTTCTTCAAGAGCTCCAATTGATTTGTCCCTTCCCACATCAAAATGTAAAACCATGTTGGGAAATACCAACAAACCACGAAGCGGCAACAGTGGTATCGTTCTATTTGTAAAAGTGTTCCCCACTATACTCCCCCTAATCCAGGTGATATCAATTATTTTTTCTCTTTTTAATCTATTCGATAAAACTTTACTAATTCCTCCTCTATCTTAAAGCTAAACAGAAACCCTCTCTGTTTTAACATGGGGTTTTACAGTTAACATGACCCTTTCTATAACTTCTTCTATTCTATCAACGGGAATTATGTTCAAATCATAAGTTTTGAAGCTGTCTTGCCAGTTTTCCTTCGGTATGATTACTGTTTTTGCCCCGGCTCTTTTTGCAGCCTCGATTTTCGGCTTGATACCGCCTACAGGCTTTACATAGCCTCGTATCGATAATTCTCCTGTCATGGCAACATAGTTGTCCACTGGAATGCTTTTTATAGCTGAATAAATTGAAACTGCTATTGCTACACCAGCGGAAGGGCCGTCAAGGGGTACTCCTCCTGGAAAATTTAAGTGAATGTCAAAGTTTCTAGGATCTATGCCTAAAAATTTTCTGATTACCGTCATCACATTATCCACTGAACCTCTAGCAGTGCCCCTTCGCTTAAGTCGATGGGCATTGCCCCCCATTTCCTCTTCTTCAACAACTCCAGTTACCAATAAACTGCCCTGACCTTTTTCTGCCTCTATGGCTGTGGCTTCTATTTCCAAAAGAATACCCATATTTGGCCCATATACCGCAAGACCATTAGCTAGGCCTACTTGAGGTTTCGGATTTACTTTTTTCTCCGGTCTCGGAGCATACTGACCACTGTTTATCACCCATTCCACATCTCGTGCCTCAATGCGCTTTCTGTTTTCACGGGTGGCTAGGCCTGCCGCCATCTGAATAATGTTAACAGCCTCTCTGCCATTTGTGGCATATCTTTTAATTGTACTTATTGATAAGTCATCTATTTCAAATCCAATTTTGTCTACAGCATTTTTCACGATAATGGCAATGTCCTCTGGTGACAGGGGCTTAAAAAATATTTCTAAACATCTAGAGCGTATAGCTGGCGGTATTTCCTCTGGATTTCTGGTAGTGGCGCCGATTAACCTGAAATCAGCCGGGAGACCATTTTGGAAAATATCGTGGATATGGCGAGGTATGTTTGTATCTTCGCTGCTGTAATAGGCACTCTCCAAAAACACTTTGCGGTCCTCTAGTACTTTTAAAAGTTTATTCATTTGAATTGGGTGAAGTTCACCTATCTCATCAATGAACAGTACACCACCGTGAGCTTTTGTCACAGCCCCCGGCTTAGGCTGTGGTATCCCTGCAACGCCAAGGGGACCTGCACCTTGATATATGGGATCATGTACCGAGCCGATGAGAGGATCCGCTATTCCCCTTTCATCAAATCTGGCAATTGTGGCATCTACTTCTATAAACTTGGCGTCTGGCCCAAAGGGAGACCCAGGGGATTTTTTAGCTTCTTCAAGGACAAGCCTGGCTGCGGCAGTTTTCCCAATACCCGGAGGACCGTATAAGATAACATGTTGAGGATTGGGACCACAAAGGGCTGCCCGAAGAGCCTTTAGGCCATCACTTTGACCTACGATTTCGCCAAAGCTTGAGGGCCTGGTTTTTTCCGCCAATGGCTCTGTCAGTGATATTTGCCGCAACTGCTGGAGTTTTTCCATCTCTTTGCGAGATTCCCTGTCAATGGCGATTTTGCTTCCCTGCTGGGTTTTTAGAAGGTTTAAAAAATAAAGCCCGATAACTATGGCAAAAAAAATTTGAATCAGGCTCAGTACATTTACTGTAACATTCATGTTGCTGTTCCTCCTTATGGAGTTTTATCTTTGCCAATCACTGTTTATATTATTTATTAATAACAGTTTTTTTATAACAGGATTTACCCTCCTTTTTGTCTGTGGCCCGTGAATAAAAAGGAGCTATACCCAAATATTCAGTTAAAAATATTCAGTTAATGGTTCTTGAATAAAATGTACCCGTCCCCAAAAATTCACTGGCGGTTGGCAAATAAAAAAGAACCATTCCTAAATATTCATAGGAACGGTTCCTGCTTGTCAGATTAAAATTTTATGCAGTTTCTTCTTTCTTTTTGCCTTTTTTGCGGTCTGATGTTACTATTATTGGTTCTTCACGGTTAATTACTACTTCTTTGGTTATTACACATTTGGCAATGTCATTTCTATGTGGAAGTTCATACATGATATCCAGCATAATATCTTCCATTATGGACCGGAGACCTCTGGCACCAGTCTTTCTACGAATTGCTTCTTGGGCAATTACAGTCAGTGCATCATCAGTAAACTCTAGTTGAGCATTATCCATCTCAAAGAGTTTCTGATATTGTTTTACAAGGGCATTTTTAGGTTCTTTCAAGATTTTTACCAGAGCTTTTTCGTCTAATGCAGAAAGGGTTACGATTATCGGCAATCTCCCGATGAATTCAGGAATCATGCCGTATTTTAGTAAGTCTTCAGGCATGAGATGTTTCAACATATCTCCTACATTTTTTTCTGTCTGGCTTTTGATTTCAGCTTCAAATCCTATTGATTTCTTGCCAATGCGATTCTCGATTATTTTGTCAATACCTTCGAAGGCTCCGCCACATATAAACAGTATATTTGTAGTGTCAATTTGGATAAATTCCTGATGAGGGTGCTTGCGACCACCTTGAGGAGGAACACTGGCTACTGTACCCTCCAATATTTTAAGTAAGGCCTGCTGTACACCTTCACCAGAAACATCTCGCGTTATGGATGGATTATCTGATTTTCGTGCAATTTTATCTATCTCGTCAATATATACTATACCTCTCTCTGCCTTTTCCACATCGTAATCGGCAGCCTGTATCAGTTTCAAAAGAATATTCTCCACATCTTCCCCTACATAGCCTGCCTCAGTCAAAGAAGTGGCGTCAGCTATGGCAAAGGGCACATTTAAAATTTTAGCTAGGGTCTGAGCCAAAAGGGTTTTACCGCTGCCTGTTGGCCCTAGCATTATTATATTGCTCTTCTGAAGCTCTACATCTTCAATTTTATCCTGATAGTTTATTCGCTTATAATGGTTGTACACAGCTACAGATAGGATTTTTTTGGCTTGTTCTTGACCTACCACATATTGATCCAGAATTTCTTTGATTTCGCTAGGTTTAGGTATGTCGGTAAAGTCCATTTCTGCTTCTTCGTTGAACTCTTCTTCTATTATTTCATTGCACAATTCAATACACTCATCACAGATGTAAACGCCGGGACCTGCCACTAATTTGCGTACCTGATCCTGTGTCTTACCGCAGAATGAGCATTTCAGTTGACCTTTTTCATCGCTAAATTTGAACATCTTGCACTCTCCTTTCCGGCCTACTTCCTCTTTTCGATCACCTCATCAATCAAGCCGTACTCTAAAGCCTCCTTTGAAGACATGAAGTAATCCCTATCTGTATCCTTATCTATTCTATCAATTGGTTGTTTTGTGTGTTTTGAAAGTATTTCATTTAATATTTCTCTTAAGCGGAGAATTTCTTTCGCATGGGTTTCTATATCTACAGCTTTACCTTGAACTCCGCCCCAAGGTTGGTGAATCATAATGCGAGAATTGGGCAATGCATACCGCTTACCCTCAGTTCCAGCTGCTAGAAGTACTGCTCCCATGCTGGCAGCAAGTCCCATGCACATAGTAGAAACATCTGGCTTTATATATTGCATAGTGTCATAAATGGCAAGACCTGCTGTTACAGAACCGCCGGGGCTGTTGATATAAAGACGTATATCCTTGTCTGGATCTTCTGATTCCAAATATAACATCTGGGCTATGACCAGACTTGCCACAGCGTCATCTATAGCTGTTCCAATGAAAATAATTCTTTCTTTCAGCAGTCGAGAATAAATATCATAGGCTCTTTCACCACGGTTTGTTTGTTCCACTACTATAGGAACCAAACTCACTACAAATACCTCCTTAAATTAAACCGTTTTTTCGCCAGTATCTTCGTCTTCTGCAGCATCGGCTTTGTCTGTCTCTATTATATCATCTTTGCTTTTTTCTATAACTTTAGAATTGGCGATTAGAAAATCAAAGATTTTCTCTGTCAAAATGGAGTCTTGTATACCTGCAATATCTTCTGGTCTCAAATTTTTCTTATAATCTTCAACAGTCAGTTTGTAACTATCTGCTAATTCCT
This sequence comes from Bacillota bacterium, assembly GCA_023622055.1. GTDB lineage: Bacteria > Bacillota > Thermosediminibacteria > Thermosediminibacterales > Tepidanaerobacteraceae > DTU063. The sequence goes on along the minus strand of JAMNZY010000040.1, from coordinate 36,425 downwards.
TGATTTTGTTTTCTAGCTCTTCATCGGTAACTGTAATGTTTTCCCTTTTTCCTATTTCTTCTAAAATCAGTGAGGATTTTACATTGTCTAAAGCTCTGTCCCGAAAACTTTCTCTTAATTTTTCAGGAGTAAGCCCTGTTGAATCTAAATAGGACTGCAAATCATATCCCTGGTATCTCAAGTTTATAGCAAAATCAAATACTAGTCTATCAATTTCTTGATTTATCATTACATCGGGAATGTCAATTTCTGAAACTTCTTTTAGTTTGTTTACTATGGAAGCCTTTAAAGAGCCATCTTCAATGGACTTGGCCCGTTGTTCCAGCCTTTTCTTTATATCTTGCTTTAGCTCATCAAGGGTCTCAAACTCACTGACATCCTTTGCAAAGTCATCATCTAGTGGCAGTAACTCTTTTGTTTTTAATTCCTTCAATGTTACATTAAAGACAGCTTTTTTTCCTGCCAGCTCTTTTACACCATAGTCTTCTGGAAAAGTAACTTCAATATCCTTGTTTTCTCCTATATTCATGCCCACAACTTGTTCTTCAAAGCCCTTTATGAACATACCTGAACCCAATTTCAGTGAAAAGTTTTCGGCAGAACCCCCTTCAAAGGGTTCATTGTCTATGGTACCTTTAAAATCTATGACAGCTATATCTTCCATTTTCGCTGCTCTATCTTCCACTGTGACAAGTCTTGCATTTTGTTCCTGGATAGCAGACAGCTCTTTTTCAACATCTTCATCTGTTACATTATAGACAATTTTTTCAACTTCTAAACCTTTATATTCCTTTATCTTTACTTCTGGTTTAACTACCACTTCTGCCGTAGCTATTAAAGGCTTGCCTATCTCTATTTGTTGAATGTCAAATGAGGGCTGATCCACTGGCTCTAATTTATACTCTTCTACTCCCTTTTGGTAAGCCTCTGGCAATAAAAATCTAGCTGCATCTTCATAAAACACTTCAGGTCCATAATGTCTTTCAATAAGCTTTCTAGGAGCTTTTCCCCGACGAAAACCGGGAACTGCAAAGCGTTTTACATTCTTTTTGTATGAGCGCTCCATTGCAGCTTCAAATTGTTCTTCATCAATCTCAAAGTTTAAGTAGGCCTTATTATTTTCTATCTTTACCAGATTAACTTTCATCATGTTCCTCCCTTACAATTACCGTAAATTCCATTTCTTTTGATATTATAGCATAAAAAATATATGCATACCAAAAAATTTATGTAATAAAATAACACCTCGGTATGGACCGAGGTAGTAAAATCCACTTTATTTAAATATGGTGCGGGCAAGAGGATTTGAACCTCCACGGGATAATCCACCAGATCCTAAGTCTGGCGCGTCTGCCAGTTCCGCCATGCCCGCATGGTGGGTCATGGAGGACTCGAACCTCCGGCTCCCTGATTAAAAGTCAGGTGCTCTGCCACCTGAGCTAATGACCCTTATTTGGCTGGGGCGGTAGGATTCGAACCTACGAATGCAGGAGCCAAAGTCCTGTGCCTTACCGCTTGGCGACACCCCAGCGTAACTCATATAAGTTGATACTATATTTATGGGGTGGATAGTGGGACTTGAACCCACGACCTCCAGAGCCACAATCTGGCGCTCTAACCACCTGAGCTATACCCACCATATGGCGCGCCTGAGAGGATTCGAACCTCTGGCCTACGGATTAGAAGTCCGTTGCTCTATCCAGCTGAGCTACAGGCGCATGGAGCGGGAGACGGGATTCGAACCCGCGACATTCAGCTTGGAAGGCTGACGCTCTAGCCAGCTGAGCTACTCCCGCCTGGTCGGGGCAGAGGGATTCGAACCCCCGACCCCATGGTCCCAAACCATGTGCGCTACCAAACTGCGCTATGCCCCGACGTATTAAAGACATTGTATAGTATACATGAAATAACTTTGTGAGTCAAGATTATTTTAGCATAACTTTAGTGGTATTTCAAACATATTTTTCTGTTTATATGTAAAAACCTCGATTATATTGTATTTATTTGCGCTTTAATATGCCCATTGATAATTTCTAATATGCCATAAGTGCCAGGGCCGCCATTTTTCGGCAGTGTGGTACTTCCCGGGTTGAAAAGTAGTATATTATCAATATATGTATTTTCCGGCACGTGAGTATGACCAAATACCACTATGTCAGCGGAAATTTCCTTTGCTCTACTAAGCAGCCTATCATATCCGTATTTTACTCTGTATCTGTGCCCATGGGTTAAAAGGATTTTCTTGTTCTGAATCTCCAACATTTTTTCCGTAGGCTCAAAGACATCATAGTCACAGTTCCCTGCTACGAAGTATAGCTTGTACTCTTTGTTTTCAAAATGTCGAGCATCTGTGGCTAAATCTCCAGCGTGAAGAAGTATATCTATATTCCCCATTTGGGCCAAGGCTTTTTCAGCAATAGATGTAATTCCATGAGTATCACTTAATACACCGATTCTCAAAACAATCCTCCTACATATGCTCAATAAGGTGTTTTTTTATTTTTTCCATGGCTTTTGCCCGATGACTTATCCTGTTTTTTTCATCTGGAGAAATCTCTGCAAGGGTTTTGTTTATTTCAGGCACTAAAAAAACGGGATCGTATCCAAAGCCTCCTGTCCCCCTGGGGCTTAAAGTGATGAGACCTTCCAGGATACCTCTTTCCAAAAACGTTGCCCCTTCTGGAAAAACAAGAGCCAGGCTGCATACAAATTGAGCCTGTCTTTTATCTAAAGGGACACCTGTTAAATTTTTGAGAAGTTTTTCTATATTATCTTTATCAGTGGCGCCCTCCCCGGCATATCTGGCCGTATAAATACCAGGCTCGCCATTTAAGATGGGAACCTGAAGACCAGAATCATCGGCCAGTGTAGGCAAACCGGTTTTTTGGCAAACAGTAGATGCTTTAATAAGGGCATTTTCGTCAAAAGTTGAGCCAGTCTCTTCAATATCTATATTAGTAAAGTCTAATAGGGAAATGATATTAAATTTAGCAGGCCCCAGCATCTTTTTAAACTCTAAAAATTTGCCGTGATTTTTTGTTGCAATGACTAAAGTATTCATTATATTAGTCTCCTGTTAAATATCTAAAAGTAAATTTTTTTGTATTTGAATAAGCTCAGATATTCCCTTAGAAGCTAAATTCATCAAATCATCCATGTCTTGCCTTGAAAAGGGAAAGGCTTCTCCTGTCCCTTGAATCTCAACAATTTGACCTGTATCAGTCATTATTACATTCATGTCAACTTGTGCTTGAGAATCCTCTTCAAAATTTAAATCTAGTAATTTCTCACCATCAACTATTCCTGCACTTATGGCTGCTACATAATTGTTTATGGGATTTGTCTCTATTGTATTATTCTTTTTTAAAAAATTGATTGCATCAGCTAAAGCAATAAAAGCACCAGTTATGGCAGCAGTTCGAGTACCGCCATCTGCTTGAATTACATCACAATCAAGCCAGATGGTCCTTTCTCCTAGAGCTGAAAGGTCTATAACTGACCTTAAAGCCCTCCCTATTAAGCGCTGAATTTCCATAGTCCTTCCGCTAGGTCTTAAAGTTTCTCGCACATTTCGTATTTCTGTAGCCCTGGGCAGCATGGAGTACTCGGCAGTAATCCACCCTTGCCCTTTGCCTCTTAAAAAAGGTGGAACTTTTTCGTCCACCGTGGCCGTGCAGATTACTTTCGTATCTCCTGCTTCAATTAGCACTGAACCTTCCGCGTATTTGTTAAAATTTCTAGTTATGGTTATAGGGCGAATTTCATCATTGGCCCTTCCATCTATTCTTGGCAAAATATCCATCCTCTCTTAATAACAGATATATTTATATATTAATTTTTAAAGGCTGTCTGGATTAACATATAGGGGTTTGAATATGGGTGTTTCAAGGACAGTGCCTTCAGGTAAAGCTCCTGCTTTCCCTTCAACTTGTATTGATACTGTCTCCACTTCAGGAAATTCTGAAACGGTAAGGACAACGGAATTTACGATGGATTGTTCCACATCTATTCCGCCGCCGTATCCCTCAATCTCCTTAGAAAAGTTTACTAGCACCTGGCCATTGTTTTGTAATACATCAAGTACTTTTGTATCTTTTGGCAATAGGGATACAAGACCTGTATCTTCTGCAGGACCTTTTATCAATTCTTCTAAAGCAGTTTTAATTTGATTATCGGTTTTAGGTATCATTCTGGTCACCGGCACAAAATAGCTAAAACTCCCACCAGAACTGCCACCTTTAAAATATAAAGTTACCGGCACCAAATCTGGCGAAGCAGCAACAGGCCTTTCCAAATTTATATTTTGCCTTTTAAATACTTCCTTTAACTGATTGCCATTAGGTGTTTTGTCTATTTGCTTTCCTTCCACTAATATCTGAACTTCATCAACTGAAGGAAATTCAGTAAGTGTGTATACAACGGCGTCTATGGCATTTTGTTCAGCTTCTAAGTCTGGTGATTGCAAAAAATTAGAATTAAAGTCCACTTTGGCCAAACCATCTCGTATGGTCATTCCCAATACCTGTGTGCCTTCGGGCAAGGGAGCTCTAAGACCCTTTTCTGCCAATTCTATTCTAAGCTCTTCACTGTCTACTAGACTTTCTAAAGCTGCTCTTCCTATTCCTTCAACCCATGGAATATCCCTTGTAACAGGTACCAGAAATCCCCGTTCATTGACAAAATAAAAAACCGTTTTTCTCAGGTGGGCCAAAGTTTCTTCCGAATCCTGTTCTGAGTCAGGAAGCTCCTCCTGGGGAGTTTCTCTACTGAAAAAACCACACCCTACAGCACCTGTCAATAAAAAAAGTATCATTAACAGACAAATAAACTTTCTCGGCATACGAAAACCTCCTCTTTCTGCATTTAGTTAATATATATTAAGGTGAAGAGGTTTTTTATGCCGACAAAGTTTTTATTTGTGTTTCATTGTCTGTTTAAAGTATCCCCCTTTGCTTGCCCTAGTATCCATGATAGTGATAAAAGCAGTGCTGTCATTTTCATCGATGAAATCCATGAGGTTTTTCAGTTGTCTCCTAGGCAAAGAAACAATTAAAATTTCTTTAATGCCTTCTCTGCCTTTACCTTCTATAGATGTCACACCAAAACCCATGTCCCGAATCTTTTGGCCAATATCATGTCGCTCAGAAATTATCTGAACAGTAGTAAGGCCCAGAGCAAGTTTATCTTCGATGAAACTTCCCACAAAATTTCCTGTAGCATAGCCCAGGGCGTACGCCAGTAAATTTGCCGGATTATCTAGACCGCCAACTACTTTATTTAAAGCTGTAATGTAAATTATGACTTCAAAAAATCCGATGCATGCAGCTATCAGGCCTTTGCCTCGAACAAGCATTAATGTCCTGGTAGTGGCCAAAGACATATCCACTACACGAGCAAAAAAGATAAAGAGATATCCCCCCACTAACGAAAGCAAAACTAATTCCTCCTACAGTTAATGAATTTCCATTAAATTCAACGTAAATAATATCAAAACACCCATTGTCTGTCAATTAGTCTTTCCGCTAATATAATCAACAATACCTTGAAGTATTCCCTGGGCAACCTTTTGCTTAAATTCATCAGTCATTATATGGGCAAGGTCATTTTGGTTTGTCAAAAATCCAACCTCCACTAATGCTGACGGCATTTTTGTCTCCCTTGTAACAACGATACCAGGTCGCTCAATAATACCTCTGTTGTGAAATCCTGTGTAACTTACAACTGCTCTTTGCAGTGCCTGGGCAAATAGCTTTTTCTCTGGATCCGGGTAATACAAAGTCTCTGTTCCCGTTGCGTTGCTGGTTGCCGCATTGTGATGAATGCTTATAAACAAATCAGCGTTGAGTTCATTTGCCATTTCTGCGCGAGCATATAAATTGACAAAGGTATCATCTTCTCTGGTCATGAAGACTTTTGCACCATTTGCCTCTAAAAGAGTTTTCAATTTCAAAGCGATATCCAGGTTCAAATCTTTTTCTTTAACGTTTCCAACTACGGCCCCCGGATCACTGCCCCCATGACCTGGATCGATAACTATAAGTTTATTTTTCAAAGGCGTCAAAGAGGAGCTGCTGTAAAACGCAAGTTCTATATTGTCCGTAGGAGATGATGATAGAATTTCATAACTTGGAAAAGCGTTCAAGTTTATAATTATCTCCAGGTTGTAATTTTTATCGCCTTTCACTTTGGCAAGTTCAATGTGGTCTATGATGCCATCAGCTATTTTTATCACATTGCGGTCTAAGAGGTTAGCTGCACCAGGTATAACAACTTTAAGCTGTCTTTTGAGTTTGTCCTCTTTTAATTCATAATCTGTTTTGTCACTTGCTAAAATCTCTATATAGGTTTTATCTCCTTGACTTGTTACTTTTATATCTTCCACAGACGGTGCTTTGGAAAATATAATTGAAAAAACGTTGCCATCTTGAACAACTTGATAACTTAAATCATTCTTTAAGTCAAATACCACCCGCACTGTATCTTCGGCAAATTGACCTATTCGGACATCTTCCACAAAGTCATTTTTAGGGATTTTCGGAACAGGGGTTTCTGTAAGTAGGATATCTTTTATGTCTAAAACTAATCTGTCAGGATTTGACAAGAAAAAATAATCCGCGCTAGTTGCTTTTGTGGTTTCGATAGTTGCTAAAAACTCCCGTCGTTTACTGTCAAAGGTTAAATCCTCTAAAATATTGTCAAAAGATGTAAATGACAAATAAATACATGTTTTATCAGAGGAAGTATTTGCTTTAACAGTTACATTAGGCTGAAGTTCTAAAACAATTCGGGTAATAGGCGGATTAGAGGCAATTTCCCCTGCTACAACTTTGTCTAAATAACTGTCATTGACAAATAATGGATTATTCGAATTGTCAAGATTACCTTTTACATCAATTGCAAATCTGTTGTCTTCTTGGGTTTCTACCATGAAGTATTCTAAAGGACTATCCCCTTTTATGACAACTGTTTTCCTGCCTTCAATTACCTCATATGCCAAATCTATAATTTTAGTGCTGGTGCGGTTAATTATAACCCTTCGCAAGTTGTTGTCCCAGTCCACTTTAGCACCTAAGGTTTCCCCTATAAAGCGCAGGGGAACCATTGTCCTGTCATTTACTATCTTTGCCGGCACGTCCAAAATTACTTCCTGACCATTTACTAAGGCTTTTGTATCATCAATTTTTAAAATAATCTTTTTTGAAGGAGTGGTTATTTCAACAAGTCTGTTGTCGTTATCCCAGGTAACTTGCGCTCCAAGATTTTCGGAAATTACACGAACGGGGGCAATGGTCCTATCGTTTACAATCATAGGGGGGACATCAGAATTAATTTTTTGGCCATTTATGTATATCTCAATGGGATTTGTCGATGCCATGCAAAAAATAGGGATGCTAATTAACAGCAAAAGTAACAGTGCCGCAAAAGATACTTTTTTATTCATTGTCATAAAACCTCCTGTGATTGTTACAGCCTCGAATTTATGTCTATGTTTTTACTATATACTTCGACTTTATCTTTTGAAATCCTCTAGAAAAAGACAAGTGTAATAGAATTGTAAAATTGAAAATCAAAATAAAAAAAGACTGCAGAAGCAGTCTTCCACTTTTAATCTTGTAAAAAATTGTACCATTTATCAGGTTGTATTGGATTTTGAATGTTTATGCTGCCAGTTATATATCCTAATTTCACGCCACCGACTAGAAATTGTACTTTTTCAATTTCATCTATGGAAGTTAGTGTCCGCACAACAGATTCAACTGCAATCTCCGCATACTGGCTTTTATCACTAAATTTAATGATTACAATGCTGTCTAAATCAACTACTGCAACACCTTCTCTTATCTGCAAACTCTTTATCATCTTATCATCAAAAGTGCCTAAACTTCCAATTTCCCCTGCACCTTCTATGAGATGCTCTAGAGCTGCTTTCCCTTTATCTTCAGCTTTAATAGATAGAGCTCTACCATTGTTTTCCGACAGTGCCTGGATTTTATCAGATTTAATAGTAACGGGAATCAAGTATTTTGTGGTTTTGTCGGGATAATATATTGTAAGATACTTATCTAATTCCTCGGAATTCTCCTTATCTTTCTCGTAAGATTCAGGATCCTTTAAATTTATATATGCAGGTCGCTCAAGGGAGGTAGCATAGGGTTTCCCATCAATGCTGATATTTACCTTCGTCACATTTTGGCAATCAGTCAATGTGTATAAAATCTGGTTTATTGCCAGTTCTCCTCTATCTCCTGCAAAGGAATCCACTGAAATATCTAGAGAAACAGAATCACCTTTTATCTCTAAAGTGTTAAGCCGTGTATTTGCCAAAGGATTTTCAAATTCATCTGGTATAGTTCCAGAAAATAACAGCTCAAGGGCTGAACTTATTTCAGACCGTGAGTGGTCAATATTGTAGGTTACCGGAGTCAGATATCCATCCTTTATATAATATATTAAAACTTTTTTACTAGATGAGACAGAAGAAATATCTTCAGAAACAGAATTTGTATCTACATTTGACTGCCCACTGCATCCTGTCAGTATAAAAACAATAAAGAAAATAATTATGGCCTGGGGTAGTCTTTTCACAAAAAGCCCTCCAAAAAATTAAATATTTACTCTATTTTACTATTTTACCATATATGTAGTGTTTTTTCCATGACCGAAGGGCTTGTCTTTCCGTTTTTGTTTCAAAAGTCTTTCTTGAAGCCAACTCTCGTTTATGCGGTAACTTAAAGTCAGCAAGCTATCAATGAGATGAACATTTTCAACAACTATGTCTCTATCTTCAATATTGATTTCTACAGGAGTAAAATTCCATATACCCCGAATGGCTGTATTTGTTAATCTGTTTACAATACTCTCTGTTTCATCTCTAGGCACTGTAAGGACCGCGATATCCACATTGTTTTTATTGATGAAATATTCCATGTCTTCCACAGGATATATAGGGATATCGTTGATTTTGCGACCAACAAGATTTGGATTTTTGTCAAAAATGCCGATTATATCAAAACCGTGTATGGAAAAACCGGTGTAATTTGCCAGAGCCTGCCCTAGATTCCCTGCCCCAATAACCACCATTTTGTGATTGGTAGTTATGCCCAAAATTTTAGCGATTTCTGTATACAGCTGAGATACGTTATAACCGTATCCCTGTTGGCCAAATTCGCCAAAATTATTTAAATCTTGCCTTATTTGAGAAGCGGTAAAACCTAAAATTTTACTGAGTTCTTGAGATGATACCCGCTCTACATTTTTTCTCATGAGTTCCCCGAGATATTTATAATATTTTGGCAAACGCTTAATCACTGCCATTGAAACCTTTTTTATTTCACCGGGCTGCTCCACAATATCACCCCGTTTGTGATTAATTTAACATAAATATATCATAACATATTTTTCTAGTCAATTTTATAAAGTTCTGACTTGTATCATCATAAAAGGTGTCTGCTGCTGAATATTATATATATGCATCTATTGAGAAAGGATGTTTGAAATGAGCCATTGGGCACTAAATACAGTATTTTTAGCAGCGACAAATTTTGTCACCGGCACAATTGGTTTTTTTTACAGACTTGTTTTGTCAAAATACTTAGGTTCTGAAGGTATGGGAATTTATCAACAAACCCTGGCTTTTTTTGGCACAGCAATAACTTTTATAACAGCAGGGATTCCTGTATCAGTATCAAAGTTGGTGGCAGAAAACCGGGCTGATACTCCAAAAACAGCTGAAATAGTAATTTCAGCCTTTTCACTGACAACAGCTTTTTCCCTTTTAGGAGTAACTTTTCTTGTCTTTTTATCAAATATTCTGGAGCTGAAACTGCTGCTGATAATTCTGCCTGCTTCAGTATTTGTAGGTTATTCGGCTGTCATAAGGGGATATTTTTTCGGCATACAAAATACGGCGCCGGTACAGTGGTCGTACATATTAGAGTGCATATTTCGCACTTTCTTAGGAGTGCTCTTCATAAGCAGCGATTTATTTCTAAAATTTGAAGGGAAAACCCGTGGTGCAGTAACTGCTCTGACAATGGGAGAATTTGTGTCTCTAGTCTTGCTTTTTTCATTCTTTTCTAAAAACATTGGTCCTTGTAATTTAAGTAGAAAAAAAGCTCTCATAAAAAACATCAGCGATATTTTAACTATTGCCATCCCCATATCCTTTAGTCAAATAGTCAGTTCCATTTCCCACTCCCTTGAGGCCCTTTTAGTTCCAAAAGGTCTTACCATGTCAGGCCTTTCATCTTCAGAAAGCTTAGCTCTATATGGGGAAACCTCCGGTATGGTAATGCCACTGATATTTTTTCCGGCCCTTTTTATAAGAGCTATGTCATCAAATATTATCCCGCAAATCGCCAGAGCCTTAGCTATGGAAAATAAAGAGTATGCTTTTAAGCTGTCACAACAAGCGCTATTTCTCACCTCCTTCTATGCTTTCGCAGTCACTGGATTTTTCATTGCTCTTGCAAAACCTGTGGCAGAACTCCTGTTTCCCAACTTTGAACTCCAGCACCTTATTATTGCTTTTGCAGCTGGCATCCCCTTTTTTTACATAGAAAGCATCTTAATGTCAATACTGAGGGGTATAGGCAACAATGCCACACCCATTCAAACAGCTGTGACCACTTTGTTTACTACAAATATAATCCTGTATTTTTTAACTTCTAAAACACCAATGGGTATTTACGGTTATTCTGCTGCTTTAATTACTGCATCTGCCATAGCTATATATATGAGTGTTGGGCAAATAGAACAAACCTTTGGAAGAAAATTTAACCGGATAGAAATAGTGTTAAAGCCCATGATATGCTGCATCTTTATGGCTTACATAATGGGCGAAGTTTACTTGCCTCTTGTAACTCTAGAACTTCCTAAAATTATATGTATAATTGCTGACCTGTTTTTTGGCCTCAGCGGTTACTTAATACTTGCTATGGCTTTAGGTATCAACTTGAATAGCTTGAAATTAAAAACTTAACTTTCAGCGAGAACACCTATTTCATTGTAACATATAAAAAAGGTGTATATCTAGACCTGCCCTGCTATATTCTTAAAAAATTTAAAAAAAGGAGTAGAATTCACTACTCCTTTTTAAACCTGTCGCTCATTTTCCATTTAACCAATCCAATAATAAAGCCGCAAAGGGCAGGCAATACCCAGCCAAAACCATAGTCAAATCCCGGCAAATAAAGCTCAGCCAATTCTACAATCTGATTTGTATACCTGGTTATCTGAAAAGACTCCGGCAGCGCTTTACAAAAATCAAAGAATGCTGCAAAACTTGTAAAACCCGTAGTCCATCTGTAAACATCCCTCTGTTTGTGTAAAACCGTTGATAATATTGACAATATCATTAAAGTGATTGCCAAAGGATACAGAAACATAAGCACCGGTATCGACAATTGGACAATCTTATTTAACCCCATATTGGCAATTGCAAAAGAAAAGAAGGTAAATAATATGGCATAAGTTCTATAAGTAAAGGATTTTGGAAACATTTTAGCAAACATTTCAGAACAGGATGTAATCAAACCTATAGCAGTTTTTAAACAGGCAACAGTTACAATGGCCGCCAACAAAACTTGGCCGATAAGGCCAAAATAATGATTGCTCACCATGGACATTATTATTCCACCATTATCCCCACGGCCTACACTGCCGAGACTTGTAGCCCCCATATAAGCTAAGGATGCATATATGACAGTCATACCAATGATACACACTAGGCCAGCCTTGCTGGTTTCTATGGCAATTAGGCTGGGTCTACTAATGCCTAACTTTTGTACATTGGAAATAATTATTATAGCAAAGGCCAAAGATGCCAAGGCATCCATAGTATTATACCCTTCTAAAAATCCAATAAAAAAAGGTTTGTCTGCATAACTCCCTTGAGGTGGATACATATTGACTTGGCCCATAGGTTTTAAGAATGTGGCAATTAATAATACAGATAGGAGCAATAAAAAAATGGGAGTAAGATATTTGCCTATCCAGTCTAAAATCCTACCTGGTCTTAAGGAAAAATAAAGGGTTAAAAGAAAAAATATCAACGAAAAAATTAATAATGCAAACTTCAGCAGTTCCTTTGCAATAAAAGGCCGCATCCCTACTTCAAAAGCCACAGTTGCAGTACGGGGAATGGCAAAAAGTGGTCCGATAGTTAAGTATAATGCACAAGTAAAGAAAACTGCATAAGGCTTGCTTACGGGTTTTGCCATGTGCAACAGACTTTCACTTTGAGACAGTGTTGACGCTATGACACCTAAAATAGGCAAGCCTACCCCCGTCACCAAAAATCCAATGGTGGCTAAGAGTGTGTTTTTTCCTGCCAATTGGCCCATCTGGACTGGAAAAATGAGATTGCCTGCACCAAAGAATAGCCCGAATAAAAGAGAGCCTACCAACACACTTTCCTGAAAACTCAGCTTTTCTTTCACTAATGTTCCCCCTCAGCATGGATTTAATATATTTATTAAAATAAAAAAACGTAGCAACGGTGTCCCGTTCTACGTCCTTAGTTTCATTATTGGTGGAGAATAGGGGAGTCGAACCCCTGACCTCCTGAATGCCATTCAGGCGCTCTCCCAGCTGAGCTAATTCCCCACATCCACAATATTTTAACCACAAGCAACTACTAGTATAATAGTTTTTTTTTATATTGTCAAGGCTTTATTTTTGGTGGGCGCGGCAGGTTTCGAACCTGCGACCTCTTGAATGTGAGTCAAGTGCTCTCCCCCTGAGCTACGCGCCCTTTTGTTGGTGGAGATAAGGGGGATCGAACCCCTGACCTTCTGATTGCGAACCAGACGCTCTCCCAGCTGAGCTATATCCCCACTCCAGTGAAATTATTATAATACAAAGCTAGTTAAAATTCAAGATATATCCTCATTATTTCAACTTTCCAATTCGATTTATTGGCCAAATTCGATAAGTGGCTTTACCTATTATTTGCTCTCTTGAAACGTACTTGTTTTCCCAGAACCTGCTGTCCTTTGAATTGTTTCGATTATCTCCAAGCATAAAGTAATGGTCTTCAGGTACTTTATAAGGTCCAAAATCACTATACATTTCCCCGTTTAAATAAGGTTCCTGGATAGGTTCACTATTTCTGTAAAGGACATTGTCTTTAATCTCTATTACATCTCCACCTTTACCTACAAGCCGCTTTACGAAAGTCTGCTTGGGATCATCGGGATACTTGAAAACAACTATATCATTATAATCAGGCTCCTCAAATCTATAAGTAAATTTATTTACCAAAATCCTGTCATTTATCTGGATAGTAGGTATCATAGAACCACTTGGGACAATCATGGGTTCAAAAATAAAACCTCGGATGACAAGGGCAAGCACAAGGGCAAAAGCAATAGCTTTAATCCATTCAATTATCTCTCTCTTTATGTCCTCGTTCATGTCTTCACCATACCCTGTAATTTCTTGTGCATTAATTTACTTAATAATTATATCATAAAATATTATTTTACAAAGCCTTTTATGAAAAATATTCTCTGATTGCCAGGACTATGGCCTTTGCTATTTTGTTTTGAAAGTCCTGGCTTGTCAGCAGCTGCCTGTCCCTAGAATTTGTAATAAAACCCACCTCCACAATTGCACCAGGTACTTTTGTATTTTTTAAGAGAAAAAGTGATGTATTGCCATAAGGATTTCGAGGGGGAAAAGTATGGCCAGCTTTACTATAAACCTCCTCTAAATTTTTTTGAAGGTGCTTTGCCAATTGCCTGCTCTGCACACTGTCAAAATAATAAAAGACCATAGGCCCTGCAGTTTTAGGGGAACTTTTTTCAGCATTTACATGAATGCTCAAGAAAATGTCTGGCATAGAATTGTTTATAATGTCAGCTCTCGCAATCAAATCTCTTTTGTGACGATACTCGCTTTTATTGTTTAAATGATCTAAGGCTGTGTCTTTTGACCTGGTCATTATTACATTGGCACCTTCTTTTTCCAACATTTTTTTAAGCTTTAAGGAAACGTCAAGATTAATGTCTTTCTCTAAAATACCATTAAAAGTTGCTCCACCATCAATACCGCCATGACCTGGATCTATGACTATCACCTTGCCGGATAAAGGCAACCAACTGCTAAACACACCTATAGCAAGGTTTTGACCATATAAATATTGTATTGAAATTACAAGTATAAGTAAGGTCAGGAGTAAAAACAGGTTTGTGCGGCGGACTCTTGATTTTGTTTTTTCCATTTTAAAGCCCCCCTTTTGCTAAGGTAGCTGAAATCCATTCTTATAAAAGATATCTTTTTAAGTAAAAAAATATGACAGTATAAAGTTTTGGATAACTTTTGGCCTTAGAGCTTGTGAAAAAGAATATTTTCATTATTGATAGAATATTCTTGAATTTTATTTTCTTTTATGTTAATATAGCAAAAAAAAAGGAGTGATTTGGATGGCAGTTCCCAAAAAGACTCACTTTACTGAAATTGCAAATTGCGAGTATTTAAAATATGAGGAAACCTGTTATGGCCCCATTCAATATTGCACTCTACAGGCATGGGGCCACACACCGGCATGCAGTCTTGATATAAAGCAAGTCTGCGAAAATGAGCATTTTATCGTCATGTAGTATAAAGATTATGGCTTTTTGCCAAATCTTACCACATACCTCATTTTTCCGTCTCTGACAAACTTGTCAACCCATGTATCAATTTCTTCAACTTCCACAAGATAGACCCTGTCGGTTTTTAAATCCTTTTCCAGGGTGAATTTCACCATGAGGCCTTCCTCGGTATACGGGAATCTTTGCGCTGATATAAAGTTGCCCATTGAGTAGGCAACATATTTTTTGATTATTTCTCCATCGGGCAGCTCAACTTCCATCCATTCACCAGGTTGAATCACATGTGGGTGGCTTGCAACAATAAAATTGGCTCCATTTTTTAAGAGGAGATGAGCAAGTTTCCTTTGGTCTTTGGAAGGGGTTCTCTGGTATTCCTCACCAAAATGCAGATACACCACTACTACATCGGCCTGACTTTGGGCCTTTTTTATGTCCCTGAGTATCAAATCTTCATCAATAAGATTTACAAGATACGGCATGTCTTTAGGGATGGGAATGCCGTTTGTGCCATATGTATACGACAAAAAAGCAAAACTAATGCCATTTGCCTCTTTTATTAAAATTTGTTCCCTTTCTTCTTCTGACTCATAAGTGCCCAAGGGAGAAAGGTCCCGCTCTTCTAGGACTTGTATGGTCCGTAGAGCTCCTTTAGCTCCCCTATCTAAGGTATGATTATTGGAAGTTACAATTATATCAAAGCCGGCATCTTTCAGTGCATCAGCTATTTCATCAGGACTGTTGAACATGGGATATCCAGTGTATTTTTGTTCTTTACCTGCCAAAGTTGTTTCAAGATTTGCCATGGCAATATCCGCTGCCGCTATTTCATCTTTTACCACATGGAAAAACTCCCAGTAATCAAAAGTGTCTGTGGCTTCATCATAACCTGCCCAGATTTGACCATCATGCATCATCACATCTCCTACTGCTAAAAAAGTAGCAGTAGGATTGGGCAAATTAACCTCTTCCGGCAATTCTGGATTAGAATCCGGTTCTTCATTACTCACATTTGTACTGGTTGTTTCTGACTGCTCCACTGTCAACCAATTTGTGGGCTTATCAAAAGCACAGCTGCAGATAAAGATACAGCACACCACAACAAGAGCTGTAAAACCAATAATCAAGGGGTATGACCCCCTTCGCCTATTACCCATCAAAGGAGCTCCTTTCTTCCCGCCTTTTTTAAATATTCCACTACCTTTTTCACATCCTGGGCTTTCTCTTTTGAACACACCAGCAATGCGTCACTGGTTTCCACCACAATCATATTTTCTAGGCCCACCGCTGCTACAAAGCGGCTGTTAGAATAAATTATGGAATTGCGAGTTTCGATGTCAACAAAATCTCCCTTGGTAATATTGCCATTTTCATCAGGTGGAAACACGCTGCCTAAAGAGTCCCAACAACCCACATCATTCCAGCCGAAATCCCCGGGGATCACAACCACTTCATCGGATCTTTCCATTATCCCGTAGTCAATGGAGATGCTTTGAATATCTGGATATATTTCCTCCACTGCTTTTTTCTCTTGTGGGGTGTCTATGGAAGACTCTAACAATTCTATATTTCTATAAAGCCTGGGCAAAAACCTTTTAAAATTTTTAAGAATAACAGAAGTTTTCCACACAAACATACCGCTGTTCCAAAGGTAATTGCCACTGTCGATATATTCTTTCGCCTTAGGCACATTGGGTTTTTCTACAAACTCAATTGCTTCATAGGCTATTTTATTACCTGCAGGTATGGGCCTATCTCTGTCATATTTTATATAACCGTAACCCGTTGATGGATAAGTAGGCGTAATTCCCATGGTTACAAGTTTTTCAGAGTTCTCAGCTATATTGCATGCAGCCTGTAATACTTTTTGAAACTCATCTACATCTTTTATGAAGTGATCTGATGGAAAGACACACATTACTGAATCTCCCCATCGCTTCTTAATAACCATTGCTGCATAGCCAATGCATGCAGCAGTGTTTCTGCCAACTGGCTCTATTAAAACATTTTTCTCCGGGATATCTTCTTTTATTACTTCTTTGAGCATTTTTTCTTGAGCCTTGTTGGTAACGATTAGTATCCTTTCTGGCGGGATAATATCTTTAATCCTGTTTATTGTGTCATTTATCATACTATCCTCACCGGTAATATTTAAAAATTGTTTTGGAGCAGTGGCACGACTTAAAGGCCAGAAGCGGGTGCCTCCTCCGCCAGCCATTATTACACCATATGTCTTCATAGACATCCTCCAGTGTTTTATTTTTTTATATATGTTTATTTTGTCCTGGTTTGCTAAATATTTTTCACTGGAAGGAAACATCCCAGCAAGACAAAAAAACTTCCACAGCTCAACCGAAGCTGTGGAAGTTACTTTAAGGCTTTTTGTCAAAACTTATCTATGTAGTATTTAAACAGTGCTTGAGTGCCGCTGTTTTCTTCACCTTTCTCAGCCAATTTCTCATACAGAGAAAGAGCAAGTTCAAGGCCGGGAGTTTCTAGGCCCAACTCTCTTGCTGATTCTAAAGCGATTTTCATATCTTTTATGAAATGTTTTATGTAAAAGCCAGGCTCAAAATCTCCTGAAAGCATCCTTGGAGCCAGATTGCTAAGGGACCAACTGCCTGCTGCTCCTGTTGCTATGCTCTGTAAAACCTTTTTTGGATCAAGGCCCGCTTTTTTGGCATAAGCCATAGCTTCACAAACACCCATCATGTTTGAGGCAATGGCAATTTGGTTGCTCATTTTGGTGTACTGACCGGCTCCTGCACCGCCTTGTAAGACAATATCTTTGCCCATAGCTTCAAAGATAGGTTTCATTGCCTCAAAGACTTCTGGGTCTCCACCTACCATAATAGAAAGCCTAGCTTCCCTTGCTCCCACATCGCCGCCAGATACAGGTGCATCCAGAGCATATAGACTTTTTTCCTTGGCTGCTTCATAAATCTCCTTGGCAAGTTTCGGACTAGATGTGGTCATATCGATGAGGTAAGAACCTGGTTTGGCATTTTTTATGATTCCATTTTCCCCTAGATATACTTCTCTTACGTCCTTTGGGTATCCTACCATTGTTATAATGACATTGGCCTCCCGGGCAACTTCAGCCACTGTATCTTTCCAAGCTGCACCCTTTTCAATAAGTTCTTGAGCTTTTGCCTTTGTGCGGTTGTAAACAATAACTTTGAAGCCTGATTTCATTAAATTGACTGCCATACTCCTGCCCATAACACCTGTGCCTATAAAACCTATAATCGCATCTTTCTTAGTTATTGACATAAATACCCTCCTTGCTATTATGGTTGCAAAATTTAATTTTTTGCCGCTTTATCTATTGAATATTCTTTAGTGCTTCAGAATAAGCAGCCTTTGTTTTC
This sequence comes from Bacillota bacterium, assembly GCA_023622055.1. Lineage (GTDB taxonomy): Bacteria > Bacillota > Thermosediminibacteria > Thermosediminibacterales > Tepidanaerobacteraceae > DTU063. The sequence continues at coordinate 18,460 of JAMNZY010000040.1, read as the reverse complement.
TCATCAAAGCAAACCATAATTACTTTGTCAATACTGTCATTGTCATTTAAGAATTGGGTAATCTCGCGTATTGCAATTTTAGCAGCTCTCTCCAGGGGAAATCTGTATGCCCCTGTGCTTATAGACGGAAATGCAATTGTCTTTATGTTGTTTTCCACGGCAAGCTGCAGAGAACTTCGATAACATGAGGCCAGCAGCTCATCTTCACCGGCATTGCCTCCCCGCCAGATGGGCCCAACCGTATGTATCACATGTTTTGCCGGCAGCCTATACCCCTTCGTGATTTTTGCCTTACCAGTTTCACAGCCATTTAATTTGCGACACTCTTCCAAGAGCTCGGGACCTGCTGCCCGGTGTATAGCTCCGTCCACTCCGCCACCGCCCAACAGCGTATTATTTGCCGCATTTACTATAGCATCAACTTCTGCCTTAGTTATATCTCCTAAAATAACCTCAATCCGCTCCACGAAAACCACCCTTTCATTTTAAATTTTTTGGCCAGGCACCTAAGTTACAGTTATTAAGTTAATGGTTTTTATGAATATTTGGGGACTGTCCCCAAATATTCATTTTTATGAGAGAAGTATGGCTACTGTCAATGCTAAACCAGTGATTTGATAAACCTGTATAGTTTTGGCATTGGCCTCCACCAGCCTTGGTATGTCGTTGTAATATGTTTTTGCTATATTTATGGATTGTTTAGCTGTAGGAACACCAAGGAGAACTAAAAACAGTAAAGGATTTTGCGTAAAGAAAATCGCTATAAACAAAGACAAATAAGCTAAAACATATAGTAAAATGTAGACCTTAAGGCCCTTTTTCTTTCCAAGTCTGACTACCCAATTTCGCTTATGCCCTTTGGCATCAGCTTCATAGTCCGGGTATTGGTTAATCCACACCACATTTGCTATTAAGAAGCCAATTATCAATGAAATCGGCAGTATCTCCATATGGACCGTATGGGTCTGCACCACATATGCACCTGATACAACTAAGGGACCATATGTTAGACCTATTGCAAATTCCCCAAGACCGCGATAGCAAAACTTAAAGGGCGGGAGACTATAAAATATGGAAATCAAAAACCCTGCAATGCCTATCCATAAAACTTTTGGTTCCCTTGCAAAAGAGATGTACAGGCCTATAGCTGCTGCTGCAGACATGGCAAACAGTGCTATTATACTAGTTTCTCTCAAGGTCAGCAGCCCGTCTACGATGGTTTTTTTCCCGCCGCTAAAAGGCGTCCTCTTATCAGGAGTTATAAATCTGTCTACCCCTGACAGGTAGTCTACCACTTCATTTATAGCATTTTTGCCGGTTTCGATTAGATAAACACCCAAAAAGCTCCAAAACAGCCAATAAAAATCTAAAAAACCAAGGGTCCTGTAAGCCATTGCTGTACCTACCACCATTGGGACTGTTGATGCTATGCAAAGTTTAGGATCTGCTAACCGCCAAGTCCCTTGAATTATCCTAGAAAACCCTGTTGCCATAAAATTTTTACACCTCTCACATTTGTCTTACTTTGGTAGTTATATTATAACAAATGGATTTTAAAAATTAAAATTTATCTCAATAACTGCCAAAACTGTCCTTTGATTTCCAACATAAGGTAGTTTTGCTGAAAACTTTAAAATATGGTATAATTTATATAAGTTCCTAAGCGCATAGGAGCTTTTTTCTGTACATTAAAAAATAAATAAAGAGAGGTGGAGTAAGATTGAAGGTAGGAGTATTCTGGCGCAAATATAGAAATGTAGAGCTGCAAAAAAGAATCTCCCTGGAAAACATCTACGACGACGCTTACGATGAGGCCTTTCAACATATGACTGCTCTTAAAGAAGCGGGTTTTGATGCTGCTTTAATTCAATGGAAAAAAGACCCCAATGAAACGCTAAAGGAACTTATTTCTCAAAAGATAGATATTGTATTTAACGCCTCATCCCTTAAAGAAGTAGCCTTTCTGGAAGCCTACGGTATCCCCTTTGTGGGGTCAGGTATTGACTTGGTTGCTACCAGTAAAGCAGCTCGCAAAAAATTAGTTGCTTATCACAACTTGCCCACACCAAAATTCTTCGTAGTGTCAAATTCAAGAGAAATTCCTGAACATTCGCTCAAATATCCACTCTTCGTAAAACCAGTCAGAGGTCGGGGAAGTGCCGGAATCAGTGAAGAAAATGTGGTAAATCATCCGGAAGAACTGCCAAAGGTAGTGGAAAAGATCACTCAAAAGATAGGTCAAGCCGCTTTAGTGGAAGAATTCATAAAGGGCAGAGAGATCACTGTAGGTATAATAGGCAATGATAATCCCCGAGTGTTACCAATCCTTGAAATCCAATATAACTCAACCATAACAAATACTTATGAACACAAAATGTTAGACAATGAAATCATTCACTGTCCCGCAGATCTAACAAAAGAAGAAGCAAAAAGGATAAAAGACACGGCAATAAAGATATACAAAGTCTTAAATGCCAAAGATTTTGGCCGCATAGACATGATTCTTGCAGAAGATGGAACTCCTTATTTTTTAGAGCTAAACACCTTCGCTGGCCTCACCATGTCTACGGGGAAAGCCCATAATGGTTATATGGGTTATATGGCTGAAGCTGAAAACATGACAGCAGCCGAATTCATAGGAAGTATTGTCAAATACGAAGCTGAAAACATGACAGCAGCCGAATTCATAGGAAGTATTGTCAAATACGCCATAAAGCGATATAAACTTGATAAGCCCCACGCCTTGACTTCATAACTAGCTTTTGAAAAAATATAAGAGCCCATGACGTATGTGTCATGGGCTCTTTGCTGCAATAATCAAAGAAGAGCATGCCCTTGTGTCCTCTTTTCACAAGTGGATGTTTTTGTTTGGCAAGAAACAAGTTTTTTCTGTTTTATCTGAACTGAAATAAGCTTTTCCAAAAATTTGGCCAATCCCTCTTGGTTATTGGTGTCTGTTACATAATCTGCTTTGTTTTTCACCTGTTCAGGTGCATTGCCCATGGCAACTCCCAATCCGGCATACTTTATCATTTCCAAGTCATTATAATTATCTCCTACAGTTATTATCTCATCCCGCTTTATGCCTAATTTTTCAGCAAGTATGTTTAGACCAGCAGCCTTTGATATTCCACCCTTTAAAATATCAATGGTGTTTTTTATAGAAGATGTTATTGAAATCTTGTCTCCATATCTAGCTAAAATTTTTTCTTTGAATTCCTCCAAATCTTCAAGTCTTTCGTTGCCGTAAACCACTAACTTTGCCGGAGACTCACTTAGTGCCGCAATAGCACCCTTGGTATTTCCCGTGTTTTGAACAGGTATTAAAACAAAATCCCTCAGCAGATTTACATACCCTTTTAAAGAGCGCTTAACTGGTGCCCTTAAAAATTTTTTAATAAAATCCCCTCGATAACTATGACCGGTATAAATTTTTCCATTCTTAATAAAAACTTGCACGGCAAAATTCTCATAACTTTGCGTCATTCTCATTACATCCACGGCTATGTCCTGGGGCAGCAAGTGATAAATGGAATCATTGGTATATATGTCACTGATAACTGCACCATCGCAGCATATCAATGGTGCATTTATTTGAATTTTTCGTGCCAACCTTATAACACTGGGATAATGTCTACCTGTGGCTATGGTTACTTTTATACCTAATTCCTTTGCCTTCTCAATTGCTTTCAGGGTCCGTGGAGTAACTATGTGATCATCATTTATAAGAGTGCCATCTACATCCAAGGCTATTAATTTAAATTTGTTTTTAAATATATCCAACTCATTTTTCCATGTCATCAATTTCATCCTTTATTAAAACCTTCAATTATTGTTATTATACCGTATTGGCAATTATTTTCAAATAAATTATTATTTCATTGTCCTTATTCCTCTCAAAGCAGGTGCATTGTTGTCACTTTTGCCCAGTTTTCGCCGATTTAGCTCTTCATCTTTTAGCAGCTTTGCTCGAAATATAGCTCCATCCCCAAATTTATCCTTTATTTCATCCATTACCTTATTTAGTTTTCGCTTTTTCTCATCATTGTCAAAGAGAGACTTTTGCTCAAATTCCTTTACCAGCTGAGATAGGCTTACACCCAAGAGTCTGAGAGGAGTTTTTCCATCCCAGTTGGAATGGAGGAGCTTTTTAGCCAAATTGTAGATATCTTCTGTGTTATTGGTATAAGAAATGGTGGCTGAACGGGTAATGGTACAAAATGTATTATCTCTTAAAGTAATGGTAACGGTACGGCCCATATAATTTTCCCGCCGAAGCCTCCGACCAACTTGTTCTGAAAGAGACAGCAGCACTGTTTCAGCTTCATCATATGTAGTTATATCCTTGGGCAGGGTCACCGAATGGCCCATGGATTTTGCATCGTCCATAGAATGAGGGTCTACTGGGCTCGTATCGATACCATTTGCCCAAAAGTGCAGGTATCTTCCATTTAGGCCGAAAGCTCTCTCCAAGAGCTCTCTAGGAACCTGAGCCAAATCACCTATAGTCTTTATGTTCATGAGACTTAGGCGCTTTGCCATGCGGCTGCCGACACCAAACAACTTATCTACCGGCAATGGCCAGAGAATCTTTGGCACATCTTGGGAAGATAGCACCGTAATGGCATTGGGTTTTTTCAAGTCTGAAGCCATTTTGGCTAAGAGTTTATTGCTGGATACTCCGATAGAACACATTAAATCTAATTCTGCCTTAATGGCAGCCTGAATTTTGTGGGCAATGGTTACTGAATCGCCAAAAAGGCCTTCACATCCGGTTACATCAAGCCAAGCCTCATCAATGCTGAAAACCTCCACTAAAGGTGTAAATCTCCCTAAAATCTCCATTACCTTTTGGCTAGTCCTTACATATAAATCATAGTCCGGCTTTATAAAAATAGCATGTGGGCATAGCTTCCTTGCCTGCCAATTAGGCATTGCCGTCTTAACTCCATATTTGCGGGCTTCATAAGAGGCGGTCAATATAATGCCAGTTCGCTTTTTAGGGTCTCCTGCCACTAAAATAGGCTTACCTTTTAGGCTAGGGTCTTTTGCCTGATGACAGGAGGCATAAAAGGCGTTCATATCCACATGTAAGATAGGAAGCATAAAACACCATCTCCAAACATGTGTTCCGGTATTTATTATATCAGTAATCTGTTGTAATATCAATGGTAGGTAGGAAGGGTTTCTGCATTAATAAAGGGGGTAATGTGAATATGGGAACAATTTCAGGAAGAGTGGGCGGCGCCATAGGTGGATATGATATCCATGCCACTGTGGAAAATGGAGTAATTTCCGGCAGAATTGGTGGCATGTTTTTTGGAAACGATATAAATTTAACCTATTCCATGGAAAAAGGTTTTATAAAGGGTAGGTTAGGAGGAACCATTATCGGTAGGAGTGTAGAGGGAAGTCTAAGTCCAAACTCCCTGTCTATACGAATAGGAGGAATGATAGACGGCAACAACTTGGAACTTACGGTTAGTGATAATTCTGTATATGGTCGATGTGGTGGACCTGTATTTGGTTTTGATGTTGACATTAACTTAACTGACGGCCAGGCGATAGGTCGCTTAGGAGGAGGCCTTGTGGGAATGGATGTCAAAGGCTCCGTTGCCGATGTGGAGCCCATCATTGCTGGTGCATTATTTGCAATTGTTTATTATGTATACCAAGTAAACCATCGGGGAAATGGCAGCAGCGGAGGCTCTAATGGAAACTAGTCTTCCATAACTTTTATTACTATGGTCCTCCTTCTAGGCCCGTCAAACTCACAGAAAAACAGGCTCTGCCACGTACCTAAAACCAGTTTTCCATCATTAACAATAACTGTGGCAATATTGCCCATAAGGGCGGCCTTCACATGGGCATCAGAGTTACCCTCTATATGCCTGTAATCATCTTTATGGGGAATAAGCTTTCTGAGGATATTTAAAATATCTCGCACAACATCAGGATCCGCATTTTCATTGATGGTAACTGCTGCAGTGGTATGAGGCACAAATACATAGCAGATCCCGTCTTTTATACCAGATTCTTTCACCTTTGCCTGTACCATTGAAGTTATATCTATCATTTGATTGCGCTCTGTTGTTTCAATGGTCACTATTTGCATACAGAATGCCTCCTGCCTATGTTTCTTTTTAGCCCCTTTCTTATTCCTCAAAATCTTCTGGTGTATAAATTTCCTCTTCTATATATATCTGAAATTCCACGTTTTCCAAAATCTCAGCAATCACTGTCTCTTTTGTCACAAACCTTACAACTGCATAAGCAGTTGATTCAAATGTGTCATACAGTCGTCCGGCACTCCAACACCCTAAAGGAACCGTGTTAGTGCTGTTAGCCACGTAGCCCACTTTACCCACTGGGTCTAAAAGAACCATAATTGCTTCTCCGTCATAAATATTTTCATAATCTTTTTCCAGCCGCAATATCTGCCCTGGCCTAAATATTTTGGAACCAAAATAATTGTCTACACCTACTACTGCTACATAAATGGATTTCATGATACTCCCCCCTTTATACGAAAGGAACTGTGGTATCTGTTTGTTTGTTCTATGCATCATAATAATATTTATTGTAACCTAACTTATAAGTTTTAGTAAAGATTTTATTACATAAATAACTTTATTTCAAGATACAGTATTATAGTATTTCGTTGTATGATTTCAAAATCCTTTATTTTAAGGATGTAGGATTTTAAAACAAATAAAAAAGACTGGTAAGCCAGTCTAATTTTCAGTTTCTGCTTTTATATTAAATAAATGTTAGAGCATCGCCCCTGTTTCCCTTGTTTTACGCCTTTTTATAAATATAGGCAATACCAGGCGAATGATTTTGTTAAAGTTTTCTGCATCCCATGCACTTCTGCCTATGTACAAGCCATCGATATGAGGCATGGATATAAGTTCTGCAGCATTTTGGTTGTTGACACTGCCACCATAAAGCACGGGAATATCTTTTCCGTAAGTTTTACCAAAAATCTCCACAAGGGCCTCTTTTATTACTTTATGCCTTTCATCAGCATATTCCTTTGATGCGGGAGTACCTTCTACTCCTATAGCCCAAAGGGGTTCGTAAGCAATTAAAACCTTCTTAGATTGTTCAGGTGTAACTTGATTTAAACCTATTTTTAGTTGTATCCTCAGAATTTCATCAGCAATTTTCTTTTCTTTCTGTTCTCTAGTTTCTCCAATACATAGGAGCGGAGTTAGGCCATGTTTTAGGGCGCAAAGGACCTTCCTGTTTTCCTCTTCATCGGTCTCTTTGAAAATAGTTCTGCGTTCCCCATGACCTATTTGGACAATTTCCACACCAACTTCTTTGAGCATCAGGGGAGAAATTTCACCGGTAAATTGCCCTTGTTTTTCCCAACACATATTTTGAGCACCAATTGTAATACTTTCTTTAGGTACTGATTTTCTAGCAGCGGCCAGGGCAGTATATGATGGATTGACAAAGAGCTTTATTTGGTCTCGCGAAATGTCTTTTGTTAACTCATGAAGTTTTGTCAGAAAATCTACAGTCTGATAAATATTCATGTACATCTTTGTATTGGTGCCTATATATAAGATATCCGTCCGAGCCATGCAACCCCTCATTTATATCATAATTTTTGCTTCACCACTTTGCATACCTTTAAAAAAAGTAGGAGGCAGGAATACCCACCTCCCAAATACATCACATTTTTTCATATATACTCTTTGTCAGGGGTAGGTTTCGATTTAATATTGGACATTCCAAAGGCATAGCTTGTTTTTAAAAGGGGAAACAGTCCAAAAAAACCTCTAAAATCATAGTTGAAGAAGCTGCTCCTGGATCCAAATGGCCTCTGGATCTTTCCCCAAGCCTCATGGCTCGACCTTTTTTGGCAATCATATCTATCGTTGCTTCAGCTCCCTGTCTGGCGGCGTCAACAAATGCCTCCATAACTTGTTTCGCTTCTAAGTTTTCCTTCATGGCCTTTTCAAAGGCATTTAGGGCAGGCCTTAAAGCATCCACCATGGTTTTTTCTCCTAATATAGCCTTACCTCGCTGCTCTACAGCTTCCACTCCTTGCTTAAACATTTCAAATAATTCCTGAAAAGTTACTTCATCTTTGCCGCTGCCTGGTTCACCAAATTTCATAAAGAAACTCCCATAAAGGGGCCCCGCGGCCCCACCTACTTTTCCAAGCAGCGTCATGCCGACACTTCTAAAGAAACCTTTTATATCCTTATCTTTCCATTCTGGCATTTTCTTCAATACTTCCCGAAACCCTATGCTCAGATTAAAGCCATGGTCTGCATCGCCGATGGCGGCATCCAATTCTGTCAGATAATCCCTCTTCTCTTCAATAAGGCCTGCTATTTTCTCAATAACTTGGTAAAAATAATCTTTTCCTAAGATGCAGTCTGTATACATCTGGCGGCCCCTTTCCATAAAAGCTTTAGCTTATTATTTTTTTACATAATAAGGTGCATTGCATGGATAATCCAGCAGTTCTTTTAGTTCACTGTCTAATTTCATTAGAGTAATGGACATTCCAAACATATCCATAGTTGTGGCATATGGCCCAACAAGAGAGGAGTAAATTTTAATCTTCTTCTCATCTAATATTTGAGCTACCCTTCTATAGCAAATATGTAGGTCCATTAAGGGTGTGGCACCGAGGCTGTTTACTAAAACCGCCACTTCATCTCCTGCTTCAAAGGGCAAATCTGGCAGTATATAGCTCATGATTTCGTCAACAACTTTATCAGCATTTTGCAATTTTCCCCGCCTTACTCCCGGCTCTCCGTGGATTCCCATGCCGATTTCCATATCTCCCTCTGCCAGTTCAAACATGGCCCTGCCGGTGGCAGGATGTGTAGCCGATGACAGGGCAACCCCCATTGACCTGGTATTGTCATTGGCTTTCTTGGCTGCTGCGACAACTTCGTCCAAATCTGCTCCCATGGCAGCTTTTGCCGCTGCTGCTTTAAATACGAAGAAATCTCCGGCAACTCCCCTTCTGTCGGCTATATTTTCAGATGAATATACATCATCAGTTATAGTCACTGTTTCCACTCTAATACCATCTTCTGCTGCCATTTCTGCTCCCATGTCAAAGTTCATTACATCACCAGCATAGTTTCCATAGAGATATATACAGCCGCGACCAGCATCAACAGCTTTTACTGCATTGTAGCATGATTCAGGAGAAGGAGAGGTGTTGATATTCCCTATTACAGCTGCATCGGCAAAGTTTTCGCCCACATATCCTAGAAACAAGGGCTCATGACCGGAACCTCCGCCGATAATTACCCCTACTTTGTTTTTTACTGGGGCAAGATTGCTAACTACCACACGGCCATCGTCTTCATAGAGGTGGACATGTTCGCTGTGGGCTCTGCAAAAGCCTTCTAACATTTCCTCTACAACATCATACGGATCATTGAGTAATCTTCTCATAAATAACCCTCCTATTTTTTATTATTAATAATTAATAATCGTAGTTGATAGATTCATAGATCATGTGCAAATTAATCTATGAATCTTAGGCTCTGTCCATAAAATAATATGCGAGTCTTTTGGCAAATATTACAAAAACAAAAATGTTTGCTGACAAAGGTAGCCATTTTCATGATGATGGAAAATAGATTCATAATAAGGACAAAAAAAGACGCCAAAATTGGTATTGGCATCTTCAAAATTTACTCTATGCTATTTTGTTCATACCCCTTGTATTTTCAGCTGCTTTTTTTACTTCTTCCAAGCTTTTTCCGAAACTTGCCTCCATAGCCGCAGCAATAGCACCTTCAAAAAAGGGTGAATCCACCAGATATGTCTTAGACCTAGCAGGCTCTTCAAGATTTTCTATAGCCATTTCAGCACTCATTACTGCGCTACCCAGGTCCGGGATAATAAGCACCCCATCCCCGTCAAATACTTCTAAGACTTTTTGCTCTATTAAGAAAGCATCGGTGCCTAGTCTATTGTCAGATGTGCCAGCGGCTGCTTCAATTTTTACTTTATCTCCTATCATTTGAGTAATTATTTCTTTTGCCCCTTCGGCCATCATTTTGCTGTGGGATACCAATACTATACCGACCAATCCATCACCTCATTCCGGTGCAGCGATTAACTGCTCTTTTCATTTAGTGCTTTATGTATTGCCGCTAATATAATATAAGTGGAAGTGGCTCCAGGGTCTTGGTGACCAATGCTTCTTTCTCCTAAGTAACTGGCTCTGCCCTTTTTAGCGATTATGCCTTTTGTATATTCAACTCCGTCTTTTGCTGCTTCTACAGCTTTTTCAAAAAGTTTCGCATCCACGGATGAAGAGGATCTTAATACCTCTACTGCCGGCTCTAAGGCATCTACTATTGTTTTTTCACCCTTTTCAGCTTTTCCCCGCATTTTTATACCTGCTAAAGCTGCCTCTAATATTACCAATAAATCATCATAATTAAGCTCTGTTTTATTCCCCACTACTTGGCCTGCTCTCATAAAAGCAGTGCCGTACAAAGGCCCTGAAGCACCGCCTACTGTTGAAACCAGTGTCATACCTGTTGTCTTTAAAATACTGCCGCAGTCTTTGTCCGCCATAGCAGATATTTTTTCCGTAACCGCTTTAAAACCCTTTGACATGTTTATACCATGGTCGGCATCGCCGATGGCTGAGTCAAGTTCTGTTAAAAACTCTTTGTTTGCATTAATATCATCTGCAATTAGATTTATTATTTCAATGAGTTTTGCGCTGTTTACAGCCACATTAAAGTCCCCTTTCAAAAATATATCATAACTGTCTGAAGGCAGGTGTATCAGCCTGTGCGTCTAAAAGCTCTTTTAATTCATCATCTAGCTTTAATAATGTGATTGAAGCTCCAGCCATTTCAATGGAAGTCATAAATTCTCCAACAAAAGTCCTGTATACGGCAATACCTTTCTCTTTCAAGATCTGGCTTACCCGGCGATTCATTATAAACTGCTCCATTAAAGGTGTAGCACCAAGGCCGTTAATCATTACTGCCACTTCATCTCCAGATTTATATGGAAGATCTTCTACTATCTTTTCCATTAAGTGGTCTACCAGTTCATCGGCTGGCATGATATGGGTACGCTTTGTACCGGGCTCTCCGTGTATACCCATTCCGATTTCCATCTCATCTTCTGCCAGTGTAAAGGTTGGCTTTCCTGCTGCTGGGACTATACAGGGTGTCAAAGCCATTCCCATACTTCTTGTATTTGCTATGACTTTCTCCGCTACAGCTTTTACTTCTTCTAAAGTTCCACCGGCTTCAGCCTTAGCTCCAGCAATTTTATGGACAAAAACCGTTCCTGCAATACCGCGCCTGCCTGTTGTGTAAAGGCTGTCTTCCACTGCCACGTCATCATTTACTACTACACTGGCAACCTTTATTCCTTCCGCTTCCGCCATTTCTCCTGCCATTTCAAAATTCATAACATCGCCGGTATAATTCTTAATTATCAAGAGAACACCGGCACCGCCGTCAACAGCTTTAATGGCTTCAAAAACCTGATCTGGCGTTGGTGAGGTAAAGACAGCACCTGCCACTCCAGCATCCAGCATTCCCTTTCCCACAAATCCAGCATGGGAGGGTTCGTGACCGCTGCCACCGCCGGATACCAGTGCCACCTTGCCTTTCACTGGGGCATCAGCCCTTACCATAACATCAAAACCATCCAGCTTCCGCACATACTGTGGATAGGCTGCTGCCATACCTTCCAGCATTTCCTGAACTACATTTTCCGGGTTGTTAATGATTTTTTTCATTGAACCCCTCCTAAAAATTATTTTACTTTACATAACATATATAGCATAAACCGTACCAAGTCTGAATGCTAATAAAGACAAGGTTGTTTACAATATCCGACAAAAAATGTTGGTAATTTTTATCAAATTGCATCTTTTGCGACTTCTCGAATTATGTCATAATTCTCATCTTTGGCTTCAATGAAACCATCTATTACTGAACTGTGTCGTTTTCTAAATATTTCTCCGTTCTTGTATTCTAAAAAGGCTTTCTTTAGTTTTTCATGGATTTCTTTATCAATGTCTGGCCGTGTTGCAATGCAATCTTTAGGTATTGGTTCTGTTTGGGCAAGATATACAAGTTTTTCTGTATCAAGACCTCTAACTTTTGCATCATCAATAGCCTCAGAGTATGTAGCCCCTACTTTTACAGAACCCGATATTACTGCTTCAACTACATTGCTGTGCGTACCAAGAAAGACTTGTTCTTTTAAGTCTCTTTCAGGATCTATGCCTGCCTTTTTCAAAAGTAATCTGGGATATGCATATCCTGAAGCGGATTTGGGATCTACAAAGGCTACGCGCTCTCCTTTAACATCTTTTAAATCCGTTATTCCTGAGTCTCTATAGGTGATAATAAATCCCAAGTAACTGGGAGCACCATTGACAATGGGTGTAGCTAAGGGATTAATTGGAGCTTTGTCTTTTGCATTTACATAGGCAAAGGGTGAAAACCAGCCCACATCAACTATGCCGTCTATTAAACTATTGGAAAGGGCATCATAATCTGTTGCCACCAAAACTCTAGGAATAAGGCCGACTTTTGTACAAACTTTATTAATAACAGGAAGATATAATGACTTTATGATTTCAGGACTGAGAGCGGGATTTATGCCAAAAATTATTTCATTTTTGTCCTTTAAAACGGTGGATTGTTTTTGAAGGGAATATACTTTATCAACTAAATTGTCGGCGATTTCAAGTAGCTGTTCATTGTGGCTTTCTTGATCTTTAATCAAATATGCCACTTTCACCGTTGAATCGGCAGTTGATGCGGTCTTTTCCGAAAGGGATGTGAAGATATCGGCCAAATACTGAGTGGTCTTTGCTTGTTCTTCCGAAGAATCCAGGAGTTTGCTGTTCAGATTAGATATGTCTTCAAATACGGCAACAGCGCCGTCCATTACGTCTTTGCCCAATTGCATTTTTGTTTTTAAGTTTTTTAAGCTAAGGGCACTGTCACTTGAAATTTTGCAGGCTTTATTTATGCCTTCGTCTATACGTTCTGCCGTTTCATGTATTTCATGAGCTTTGTTTTTACTTCGCTCAGCAAGTTTCCTAATCTCAGTTGCTACAACACTAAACCCTCTGCCTGCTTCACCTGCTCTGGCAGCTTCTATGGCAGCATTTAAAGCAAGAAGATTTGTCTGCTGTGCAATATGTTTTATAAAATCCACAAAGTCCTTTACCTTTTCCGTAAGCTCCAATATGATTTGAACTTCCTTGGAGGATTTGTCCATTTCAACAGTAACTTGTTCCAGAGCCTCTAATACCTCACTGATAGCTAAGCTTCCTTCTTTTACTTTGTGTAAATAATCCCTTGATATATTTGCTACAGAAGATACAGTTTCTTTTAAATCTGATGCTAAATGAGATAGTTCATTGAGCTCTTCTGATCCACTGGCCGAATTTGCACTGATTTCTTGTGAATGAGAGGATATATTTTCTACAACATTGACTAAATTTCTTATGGTGTCAGAATTTTGAGCAACTACCCATTTTATTTCATGGGCAGCATAACCTAACTCTTCGCTTAAGCGAAGTATTTCACTTTGACTTGCAACAGATGACATTTTATTGTCATGTAGTACTTTTAAATTAGCCATTCCTTAAGCCCCTTTGTAGAAAATTACTTTATAAGACCATACCTCCTGGCTTTAGCTGCTACGGTTTTGTGGGTTATGCCCAAAGCTTTACCGGCAGCATTAAAACTTTTATACTTTTTCAAAGCCATTTTTATAATAGCTTTATCATACTCTTCGTAGGCGGCCAATTCCCCATCAGAGTTTAAATTAATTAGGGGATGTTTCTTTTCCATAACCTTTCCTGTTATATGGGAAGGTAAATCCCAAACATCAATTACATCGCCATCGGCCAGATTAATGACTCGCTCTATTATGTTCTCAAGTTCTCGAACATTTCCCGGCCAGTCGTAATTGTACAGGTATCCGATAGCTCTTTTTGTCATGGTTTTTTGCTTTTTACCTAATTTTTTGCAGAGCTTCTCTAAGAAATATTCTACAAGGAGGGGGATGTCATCTTTTCTTTCTCTTAAACTGGGCAGAGTTATTGGTACAACATTGAGACGATAATAAAGGTCTTCTCGGAACAGGTCTTTTTCTACCATTTCCTTCAGATTCCGATGGGTTGCTGCTATTATTCTTACATCAGTTTTTATTACTTGGTTACCACCAACTCTCTCAAATTCTCGTTCCTGTAGCACTCTAAGCAATTTTGACTGTAAATTTTTATCCAGTTCCCCTATTTCATCTAGAAAAATAGTGCCACCATTTGCCAGTTCAAATTTGCCGATTTTCTGGGAAATTGCTCCGGTAAAAGCTCCCCTTTCGTGACCAAAGAGCTCACTTTCCATTAAATTGGTGGGTATGCCGGGACAGTTAACCTTTATAAATGGACCCTTGCGGCGGCTGCTAGCACGGTGTATGGCTTCGGCTACAAGACCTTTTCCTGTGCCGCTCTCTCCCTGCAGGAGAACTGTGGAAGAAGTTTTAGAGGCTTTGTATGCTACATCTAGAGCCTCCATAAACTTTTCACTGCGACCTATAATATTACTGAAGGCTTCATCAAATTCAAAGTCGCTTTCTTGTTTAAATAGTAAATCTGTTTTTGGAGATATGTGCAAAGTATAATTTGGCGAAAAGGATTCAGCGTCAGAAACATTTTTGTTAAATATTATAGAATAACCAACTATTTCGCCTTCCACAAATATAGGTTTTATGTCCGTAGACCCCAGCTTTTGCCCGGTATTTCTTTTAAGTTCAAACACCCCTATTTCCAAAGATGCCGCAGTTAAATCTATGTCGGGAATTATATCGTTTATGTTGCTGCCTAAAATATAGTGTTTTTTTATACCTATTAGTTCTTCAACAATTCGATTACACAATATGACAGAGCCTGCTTTGTTAGTAATAATTATACCGAGGCCTATGCTGTCAAAAATCTTATCTGCTTTAATGGTGTTCTCCTCTAAAATATCATCAACCTGTTCTAATTCTACAGGGCTTTGAGGCAATAGATCACGCTTGAAAAGTTCCTCAAAGCTGTCTATTGCCTCATCTACATTTGGCCCTTTTGCTACTACAGTAATAGGTTCTCCTGGCTTGATGTTTAGGGAGTGAATGGCCATAAGAGCTGTGGCAGGAACTTCTCTACCTGATTGGTTGCGTATATAAATACTGGTACCCATCATCTTCTTTATTTCATAAGCTTTATTTACCACCATTGCCGCAGCTCTAATGTGCATTCCTTTTGGAAGGGTAAAGATGGCATCCTTTTGAAGCAAGGATTTCACCCTTTCACTACTACCTTTCTATTTGGCATTTCCAGTTGCTATTAAATCAATGCCTGTCCCTGCAATATCTTTCACTACTACATCTCCCACCTTTATAGGAGGCTTTACCACTATATCTTTTGATTCAAGCATGGCTTTTTTTAAATATTTTTTGGGAATGGCCTCTCTAGTTCTCACTGGCAGAACCCCACCAGTGGAAAGTTTTACGGTGGTAGTGAGTATTCTCCTTGGGTCTAAAACCTCATTTTGGGCGTAGTCGATACCCCGTTTGCATTGATAATTTTCAATGCTTATTATCTTGCCATCTTCAAGCTTTACATCGATTAGACATCCTTTTGGGCATACAATACATGTTACTTTCTTAATTTCCATCAGCTACACCTTCTCTTCTTTTTTGAGCTCAATATTAATCATTTCACTGGGTTTTACATGCTGAAGCACTCTTGTGCGAATCAAATCCTTGTCTGATTCGATAAAGAGTCTTGCTTTTTCCATGGGCTTTGTGCTGCGCATGAAGAAGTTTTGCTTATCATCTAAAATCTTTTCTGGATCGACTTTGTGAGGCACCACATAAGTGATTCCGGGACCGGCAGATACAGAAATATGTTCACTAGATGGTATCTTATTTTTCAGGTAATCTGCTGCTCCACGGCCAGCAAGTCTTGCTTCCATTGTCACAAAATCCACTAAGTCATGGACATGGACTACATTGCCGCATGCGAAAATCCCTGGCACAGATGTTTCCATTCTCTGATTTACAATAGGCCCTGCTGTAACATCATGTAGGGCAATATCTGCCATTTTAGATAACTCATTTTCAGGAATCAGACCTACGGAAAGGAGCAGAGTGTCGCAAGAAAAATATTTTTCAGTAGAAGGAATTGGCTTGAAATTTTCATCAACTTGTGCGATGGTTACTCCTTCCACCCTTTCATTGCCGTGGATAAATACTACCGTATGGCTAAGGAGCAGTGGAATGTCAAAATCCTGTAGGCACTGCACAATGTTTCGTGTTAGGCCATTGGAGTAGGGCATGATTTCTGCTACACACTTTACCTTTGCTCCTTCTAGAGTAAAGCGCCGTGCCATAATTAAACCGATATCTCCAGATCCTAGAATGACTATCTCTTTACCGGGCATATATCCCTCAATGTTTACAAATCTTTGGGCGGTACCGGCTGTAAATATTCCTGCTGGACGAAAGCCGGGGATATTGATGGCACCACGGGTTCTCTCTCTGCATCCCATGGCGAGTATTATTGCCTCTGCCTGAATTTGCAAAAGTCCTCTTTTTCTGCTTACTGCAGTTATTTGTTTACTTTCGGTAAGTTCTATTACCATTGTATCAAGTAACACTTCAATATTCATATCTTCTAATTCTTTTATAAATCTATCTGCATATTCAGGACCAGTAAGCTCTTCTTTAAAAACATGGAGGCCAAAGCCATTGTGAATACACTGCGGTAAGATGCCACCTAAGCGGGAATCACGTTCGATTAGTAAAATGTCTTCTACTCCGTTTTTCTTTGCTTCAATTGCAGCGGCAAGGCCAGCAGGACCACCGCCTATTATTACCAGTTCCTTATTCAACATTTTCGTCACCGCCTTCGTCTTGTAGAAATTCTTTGATATAACCCACTAGTATATTAGAACCTGGTCCTTTTTTAGTTACTTCAAGAGGATCTATACCAAGTTCACGCTGCAAGATCTCCAGGACTCTTGGTGAACAGAAGCCACCTTGACATCTCCCCATGCCTGCCCGTGTTCTTCTCTTTACAGCGTCTATACTACGTGCACCCACAGGTCTTCTTATGGCATCAACAATTTCAGCTTCAGTGATAGTTTCACAGCGGCAAATTACATGGCCATACGCGGGATTTTCTTCAATAAGCTTTTTCCGCTGCTGGTTATCTAATTCTCTAAATCTTACTTTCTTGGGTCTGTGTGGTATAAAATTGGGTTTTTCCTTTAATGCCAGACCCTCTTCTTCCAGTATATCTTTTACCATGAGAGCTATAGCTGGTGCAGATGATAAACCAGGAGATTGAATACCTCCTACGTTAATAAAACCTTTTACCAATTTAGAAGCCTCAATTATAAAATCATTGGTATTCGATACTGCTCTCAAGCCGGCAAAAGATGTTATTACATTTTTCAAGGGTAAATTAGGTACTAGTTTTCTTCCGCCTGTTATGATTTCTTCAATTCCCGGAGCGCCGACACTTGTATCATTCTTGTCTTCTATATTGTTAGAGTTGGGGCCGATGAAAACATTGCCATCTACAGTGGGACATACTAATATTCCCTTGGAAATCTTAGTAGGTGTAGGGAATATAGCCCTTTTTACCAAGTCTCCAAATTGTTTATCAAAAATCAGATATTCGCCTTTACGTGGAGTGATTGTATATTCTTCTGCTCCAGCCATTTTGGATATCTCATCGGCAAAAAGACCTGCAGCATTTATTACATATTTGGTCTGAATAGTCCCCTTCGGTGTTTTTACAAGCATACTCTTGTCTTCTAATACTTCTATACCAGTTACTGGTGCATTTAGCCAAAACTTTACGCCGTTTTGATTGGCATTTTCCGCAAGGGCTATGGTAAGTTCATATGGACATACCAACGCACCTGTTGGAGCATCTAATGCCGCACGGACATTGGGACTAAGATTAGGTTCTAAATCAAGTAATTCATCCCTTCCAATGATGCGAAGCCTCTCTACTCCGTTAGTTCTCCCTCGCTCCAATAAATCCTCTAGGGCTTTTTCTTCTTCTTCACTTACTGCTACCACCAAAGAGCCATTGATTACAAAAGGTACATCCAGTTCCTCGCACAAAGCGGGGAAAAGTTTATTGCCTTTTACATTCAATTTAGCTTTCCAAGTGCCTGGGGCTGGATCAAAGCCCGCATGGACTATGGCGCTGTTTGCCTTGCTTGTTCCACATGCTACATCTTCTTCCTTTTCTACAACAGTGATGTTTAAATCATACTTTGATAGTTCGCGAGCTATTGAGCAGCCTACTACACCTGCTCCAATAATTACTATGTCTTCCATATTATACCTCCCCAAAAATGGGAAAACCACACCTATATAAAGGTGTGGTTCTCCTTATTCTCCGCCACAACTT
>JAMNZY010000019.1 GCA_023622055.1 Bacillota bacterium | reverse complement strand
CGAAACAGCAGAGCTGTTGGGCACTTATGGAAATAGGGTTACAATTTTTGAAATGACAGATGAAATAGCTCGCGGCCTTGAAGGTGCCAATCTGATGGACCTTCTGGAAGTATTTGAAGAAATGGATGTTAAGGTGCTGCGGAATTCTAGGGTAACTGATATATCAAAAGATCTAGTTATAACTTATGAAAAGGATAGAGAAACCAATCGGGACAGTTTTGATTTTGTGACAAGCACTTGAAGATTCTGATATTGAATATAAAGTTATTGGTGATGCAGCTAATCCTTCAAACTTCCAGAATGCCACAACTACAGCATATTTCGCCGCATTAGATGCATAAGTTAACATATGTATGATGCATAAAGAAAGGGTCAGGTTTGCGCCTGACCCTAATATATTTTTTAACTAAAGCCTTTGGTGGTGGAGTTGCCTCTCATGTCTACTTTGATAAGTCTTTCCACTTTGTTGCCGCGGCAGCCTACTAAGTAGCTTGTAAGGTTTGCAGTTGAGCAGCTGTGGTTGGGGATGATTTCGATTTTGTCACCGATTTTTAGTGTTGTGTTCCCTTCTACATAAAGTTTCCCCACTTCTTCTGAAAGACTGGAAACGGTAACTTCAGGATGGCCTTTTACATATCCATATCCTCTGATGGCGGTATTTCCGTGGGCGCCTTGGTCAAGGCCCAGACATTTGGATCCCGCATCGCAGATAAATATATTTTCTGAGGGGTGGGAGATTATTGTAGCATAGACGGACAGAGCACAGTCAGACTCTTTTGCTGTTTCAGTGGACATTTGAATATTGTCCATAAAGACGTAATTGCCCGGGTCCGCTGGTTACAAGTTCCAGATTATATCCTGCAGCCTTTAGGGCATCTACAGCGGTTTTTACTGCATTTTTTTCGTCTTCTACGTACTTTTGAATATCCTCGGGTTTTTCTGCTGAATAGACATGGCCGGGATGTGTTGATATTCCCTTGAAGTTCAAAGCGTCAAATTCCTTTATAGAATCGGCAAAAGCAGCAGCTTTCTCAGGCAAGATTCCAAAGCGGTGAAGGCCGCTGTCGATGATAATTGTATAATTTATCTTTACTCCAGCGGATTTTGCTGCAGTGTTTAGCAACTTTGCACTGTCGTAACTGTCGATTCGGATGATAAAGTTGCAATTTTTTGCCAAGTTAAGTACTCTTTTGATGTTTACATCACTTGCAACGGGGTAAGCATACATGATATTTTGGATACCTTCTTTTAATAAGGCCTCGCATTCATCAAGGGTGCCGCAGAGAAATCCCGTTGCTCCCGCCTTTTGCTGCATTTTTGCAATTTCGCTGCTCTTGTGGGTTTTAATCATGGGCCACAACTGTTTTCCATTTTCATCACATAAAGACTGTGCTTTTTTAATGTTGTTTTCCAATACATCCAAATCTACTAATATTGCCGGTGTTTGCAATTCTCGTATTTCCAAAATAGTAACCTCCTTTGTGTTAAACGATTTATTTTAAAGGAATATCATCTGGAGAATGAAAACCAAGATAAGGGCTGTTACTGCTTGTGCAACACTGATTATGGGTATGGTTCTGTAGGCAATATCCGGTTTCATTTCTGATGTAGTAGTTATCACCCAGAAGAAGTCGTCATTGCCGTGAAATACCATAAAGCCACCTGCCGCACAGGCCAGCATAGCAATAACACGACCTATGGTTGTATTTAATCCAAGAATATCAATTAGGGGCAAGAGCATAGAAGCTGCAGTAATCATGCCCACAGTACCTGAACCGATGGCTGTCCTGAAAATAGCGCCGATAATAAATGGTACCAGGATTCCTAATGCCAGGCCGGAAAAATAACTTGTGACAAGAGCTTCAAGGTTGGAAGTCTTTAAAACAGAGGCAAAAGCACCGCCGGCACCTACTATCAATACGATTTGACCAGCAGTCTTTAAGGCTTCCCCAAATTCTCCATCAAAGGTCCAAACCGATTTGTCCTCAGGATGAACAGAACGGTAAGTAATAAATGCAATGATAAGGCCGATGAGCAGAGCTGACACAGGCTGGCCCACTGCCTCTAAAAATCTTACAATGAAACCTTGGCCCAAGGGCTTACTTTCTAATTGGGCGATGGTATTCAGGAACATCAATAAAATGGGGAGTATTATTGGGATGAAAGCTTGTGATGCTGACGGCAGCTTTTTGCTATTATCGGGAGCATCTTTGGCACTTTCCGGTAAAAAGTAGAACTTTTTCCCGTAGTAACTACCTAAATATAGCCTACCAACATATTTAATATTTCACACATAAAATTTATTTATACTGAACGTAGGAATTTAAAGGCAACATGTGTTGGGTTTAATTTAATATTGAAGAGCAGTGTAAGGGAGAGGAGTTTGTG